>JAHJRU010000169.1 GCA_018830745.1 Chloroflexota bacterium | reverse complement strand
CATCGGTTCGGTAAGGTAACCGGCTAAATTCTTACGCAACACGGATAACCTAGTTGTTGACGATTGTTTTTCCACAGTAGTGATACCTTGCCGTAAGGGGTTATTACTTGGATGACGTAAGAGACATGGCTTCAATTGCCGGGAACTGCTTCTCCCAGGGAGGCTCTTTGAGCACTCTAACATAGTAATTATATACCTGCCGGGAAACGCGCTCCCAGCTGTAATCGGCGGCTGTGACCAGTCCTCTCTCCCCCATCTGCTGTCGCAGCGGCGCGTCGCCGATAAGGGTAATTAAAGCCTGAGCTAATGCCTGTCGGTCTCTTGGTGGCACCAGCAAGCCCTCAGCGCCGTGATTTAGCACGCTGGCATAACCGCTTATATTTGAGGCTACAATCGGCTTGCCGGTAGCCATAGCTTCGAGCAGGACCACACCGAAGCTCTCAGCGCCGGTAGCCGGGGAGCAATAGATGTCCGCCGTTTTGTAGTACCGCGGCAGTTCGGCATAGCTGACGGGACCAATGAAGATTACATCCTCTTGCTTACGTCGCCTGGCTCGCTTCTCGTATCGGTGACGCAATCTGGTGCCGGGTCCTACCACGATAAGCCGGCAATTGGGAACTTCTCGTTTGACAACCTGATAGGCGTCAAGCAGGTAATTAAAGCCTTTCCGTGATTCCAGGCGCCCGACGAACAGGATATTAATCTTACCATCACAGAATTCCTCGATGGGCGATACACCGGGTGAGAAATGGTCAAGGTCCACACCGTTGGGAATGATGTTGTAATAACCGGGGAAATAATGGTGGACGAAGTCTTGGGCTGGTGGGGAAACGGCTATTTTCCCGTGCAGGCGGCGAAACCACTTCTTCAGCAGTATGGTGGTCAGGGGTTTACCAAAATCATATCCCGGTCGGCCGCCGGTAGCATGAAAAGTGCCCACTGTGGCGGTATTGGACAGGCGGAGCACCGTGGTACATAACATGGGCATTAAGGGTTCATGGAGGTGAACGATATCAAATTTCTCCGCATCGAACACGGCCTTTATCTGAGAGGATAGCCAGGGTGATATGGTGACCCGGCAGATGGAACCACTGGCCGGAACAGGTCGGGGTTTGCCTATGGGTATGAAGCGGTTTTCGAAAGAGGTCACCGCGCGGGAAGCGGGGGCAATGACCTTTACCAGGTGGCCCATCTCGGTAAGACGGCGCTCCAGGCAGGAAATGTGGTTGCAGACACCGCCGGGGAAGGAAAAGTCGTATGGAGAAACCAGGGCTATCTTCATCGGTTGATGCTGTCAGACCTCCGCTTATTGATTATTAAGTCTAGACTTTTTTTGAGATGGTGCTTTCCTTGTCCACCGGCGCGGCGGCGGTGATGAACTCCTCCACCATTCGCCGGGCTTCATCGTCGGTATATTGAATCGGGGGCGATTTCATGAAATAGGCGGAGGGACCTATCATCGTCCCTTTGAGCCCGTGCTCCAGGGCGAGCTTGCAGCACCTTATAGCGTCAATGACCACCCCGGCTGAGTTAGGACTGTCCCACACCTCGAGTTTCATTTCCAGGTTCAAAGGGACATCGCCAAAGGTTCGCCCCTCCATTCGGATATGGCAGAACTTACGGTCGGTAAGCCAGGGGACGTAGTCACTGGGGCCGACGTGAACATCTTCCGGGCTGAGCTGGTAGTCCAGCTGGGAAGTGACGGCATTGGTTTTGGATATCTTCTTGGACTCCAGGCGCTCCCGCTCCAGCATGTTCATAAAATCGGTGTTACCACCAAAGTTGAGCTGATAGGTTCGCTCAAGCTTGACGCCACGGTCTCTGAACAGTCGGGTAAGCACCCGATGGGCAATAGTGGCGCCCACCTGAGATTTAATATCATCGCCAATGATGGGGAGTCCCTTTTCCTCAAAGCGTCCCTGCCAGTATTTTTCCCGGGCAATGAATACCGGAATGCAGTTGATAAATCCGCAGCCGGCTTCCAGTACCTGCTCTACATACCACTTGGTCGCTTCTTCACTGCCTACGGGCAAATAATTAATCACCACATCGGTCTCGGTTTCCTTGAGAATCTTAACAATATTAGCCGTTGGCCCCGGCGCCTTTTCGATTATTTGAGACAGGTATTTACCCAGGCCGTCATGGGTCATACCCCGATGGACTTTTATACCGGCGGGGGGCACCTCGCAGAATTTGAAGGTGTTATTGGGTTTCGTATAGATTGCCTCGGCCAGGTCCTTGCCTACCTTGTTCTTGTCGATATCGAAGGCGGCGACGAAATTGATATCGCTGATGTGGTAGCCACCCAGATTGGGGTGCATCAGGCCGGGGATAAATTCGGTTTCATCGGCGTTGTGATAGTAATGAACGCCCTGAATTAATGATGAGGCACAATTGCCCACGCCAATTATAGCTACATTTATATTACCCATATTTTACTGCCCTCACTTTCTAATCGGCGATAACCCTAATAATAAGGCTTGCCTTAATTCCCTGGTTATGTTACCCTCAAATCAGCTATGATTTATGATTTTCACACTCATACTTTACTCAGTGATGGTGTCCTCTCGCCTATTGAATTAATCCGGCGTGCGGCGGTTAACGATTACGCCGCCATCGCCCTTACTGATCACGCTGCTCCCGGGACCATGGAGCGCATAATCCGTGAGACAGTCGAAGTATGCGCCCTGGCTCGCTCGCACTGGAACATACGGGCTATTCCCGGTATAGAACTTACTCATCTTCCTGCTTCGGCTATTGCTCAAGCCGCCCAGAGGGCTAAGGAACTGGGGGCCTGGCTGGTGGTGGTTCACGGTGAGACTATTGTTGAACCGGTGGAAAAGGGTACCAATCTGGCAGCGCTTAAGAGCCCCCATGTCGACCTTTTAGCTCACCCTGGCCTCTTAACTGTTGAAGAAGCCCAGCTAGCAGTGGCTAATAACATTTTTCTGGAAATCAGCGCTAGAAAAGGCCACTGTTTAACCAACGGTCACATCGCCTCCCTTGCCCAGCAAGTGGGAGCCAAGCTCCTGCTGAACTCTGATGCCCATGACGAAAGTGATTTACTCACTAATTCCTCACTTGATGCCATTATTCACGGTGCCGGTCTGGATGATGCCGCCTGCCGCCAAATCCTTGGTACTAATCCTCAAGCACTAATGAAGAAATTGCCGGCTTAGCTCTGACAATCATCAGAAACTATATTACTATTATACTCAAGCTGTCAAGACTTCCCATGCTCCCTTTGGGCGGAGACTGGCACAGCGGCTAACCAAAAACCTTTTCCGGTTGCCATTGCTCCCTTTCCGGGTCGAAGCGCAGTAATCCAATTAAGCGCCCGTCGGAGGTGTAAGCGCGGCAACGGTTGTCGGCTGGTGGGAGCGCCGGGCTATCATCCTTGCCCAAAACCAGAGGCGACCCGTTTCTTATCAACCGTCCCGTATCATCATTGACGACCACGGCGGCCCAGTGTGAAAGCGCCGTATCTATGGGGCGAACCAGGCGCTGCCAGTAGCCATACTGGAAGGCCGCCTCAAGCTCGGGAAGTGAGATGGAGTCCCTGACGTCGAATGGACCGCAGTGCAAACGCACCAGGCTCTTCAAACTGGCGCCACAACCCAGATTCTGCCCCAGGTCATGGGCCAGGGAGCGGATGTAGGTGCCCTTGCCGCATTCTACTTCTATGGTAGCCACTGGGGACTTAAATTCTATCAGCTCCAGGCGGTATATTTTGGCCGGGCGGCTTTTTGTCTCTACCTTAATGCCGGCCCGCGCCCACTGATAAAGCGGCCGGCCGTGATACTTGACCGCACTGTATTCGGGCGGAATTTGCTGTATATCACCGCGGAAGGAGACTAAAGCCGACTCCACCTTTTCACGGGAAACCCCGGAAGGGTCGGTCTGGCGGGTAATCTCACCGCTGGTATCATAGGTATCGGTGGTCACGCCCAGCTCAATCTCAGCACGGTAAGACTTGGTGGTATTCATCAGGAATTGAACAATGCGTGTTCCCTGTCCCAGGCAGACCGGCAAAACGCCGCT
>JAHJRU010000168.1 GCA_018830745.1 Chloroflexota bacterium | reverse complement strand
TTCTGGCATCAGTCTCCCTTGCTGTTGCCGCCATACCTGAGGGATTGCCTGCCATACTCACCATAGCACTGGCCGCTGGTGCGAGGGCTATGGTTCGCCGCAATGTCCTGATAAGGAGACTGCCAGCAGTAGAAACGCTTGGTAGCACTACAGTCATTTGTTCCGACAAGACCGGCACTCTCACCAAAGGGGAGATGACTGTCTTGCGGGTGTATTGCAGCAACAAGGATTACACAGTAACCGGGTCTGGATATGAGCCTGAAGGGGAGTTCCTGCTCGGTGACAAGACGGTTAACCCGAGCCAGGAATTCGTTCTTGCGCAGACATTGAGAGCAGGTTTCTTATGTAACAATGCAACGCTAGAAAAAGATGAAGACGGTTACAAGCTCTCAGGTGACCCTACTGAGGGTGCGCTTATGGTCTCTGCTGTTAAGGCTGGCGTAGCCAACACGTTACATAGACTGGATGAGATACCTTTCGAGTCTGAGCACCAGTACATGGCTACTCTGCACCAAGATGGCAATAGCAATACTATCTTCGTGAAAGGATCGCCGGAGCGTGTCTCGGCAATGTGTCATAACCAACTGGTCAATGGAAATGTTGAGCCTGTGCACAGCGATACCATTCTCGAAACCGCCAATGATATGGCAAAGCAAGCGTTGAGAGTGCTCTGTGTGGCCTACAAAGATGTGCCTGCAGACAAAACATCACTTACAACCGAAGACATGAAGGGATTAGTGTTTCTGGGGCTGCAAGGGATGTTGGATCCACCCAGAGAAGAGGCAATAGACGCCATCGCCAAATGCAAAAGGGCAGGTATAAGGGTAGTGATGGCTACCGGGGACCATGCCCTGACGGCCAGAGCAATTGCGGAACGGCTGGGACTGCGGCAGTACGACAGAGTAGTGACCGGTGTAGAACTTGAGAAAATGACTGATAAGGAATTATCCCAGGTTATAGACACGGTCTCTGTGTACGCTAGAGTCGCTCCGGCACACAAGTTCAGAATAGTCACTCAGTTGCAGACAAGAGGACATATTGTTGCCGTAACTGGTGACGGAGTAAATGATGCCCCAGCCCTGAAGGCAGCGGATCTGGGAATAGCTATGGGCATAAAGGGTACGGAGGTCAGTAAAGAGGCCTCTGACATGGTTTTGGTTGATGATAACTTCGCCAGCATAGTAGCAGCCGTGGAAGAGGGGCGGCATGTCTTTGAGAACATCCGCAAGGTCATCCTCTATACGCTACCTACTAACGGCGGTCAGGCATTGCTGGTCATGGGAGCGATAGCCATGGCAGCGTTTATCCCACTTTTTCACGTACGGTTACCCTTAGAGCCCATACAAATCCTCTGGATCAATCTTTATGACGCCATAGTCCTGGCATTACCTCTCCTGTGGGAACCACGTGAAAAGGGTTTACTGGACAGGCCTCCACGAGACCCCAAAGAGCCGATAGCTAACGCTCTATTCTTCAGAAAGGTCGGGCTTGTGTCCTTGTTAATGGCCGCTTCAGGTTTCATCGTCTTCTATCATTACGGAATGCCGGCGGTCACCGGTCCCAAAGTAGACGAATTGCTGTTGACACAAGCGCAGACAGCGGTACTCATCAACATAATGCTGGTACATATTTTCTACCTTCTGACTTCCCGCTCGTTGACCATATCTGTGTTTAAGATGAATCCATTTTCAAACAAATGGATTATGGGTGGCATTGTGATAACTGTGATGTTGCAGCTCATAATTGTGTATATCCTCCCCCAGATAGGTTTTAACCCTCTCAGGATAGCTCCCTTCCCGGTAGAATGGTGGCCGTTCCTAATTATTCTTGCACTACCGGGACTCTTCATAGTTGAACTGGAAGAGTTCCTGGTCGAGCGCTTCAAGCGGCGCTCTAGAAACAAGTCCTGAACACCTAAGAATAGGTATCAATAGTTGGAAGCCTGCAAGGCTGCGGATGAAGGATTAGATGCTTATGATTCAGGGAGGGCACGATATGACAAAGCTGGTACTACTAAGGCATGGTGAAAGTCTATGGAACAAAGAAAATCGGTTTGGCGGATGGACCGATACGGATCTGTCTGAAAAGGGAATTGCCGAGGCTAAAAAAGCGGGGCAACTTCTTCAAGAGCAGGGATACACGTTTGACGTTGCCTTCACGTCGGTCTTAAAGAGGGCCATACGTACCCTATGGATTGTACTGGATGTGATGGATTTGATGTGGATTCCGGTTTCCCGCTCCTGGCGGCTAAACGAGAGATATTACGGCGCACTACAAGGCTTGAACAAGTCTGATACCGCAGCTAAGTTTGGTGAGGAGCAGGTCTTGATATGGCGACGAAGCTATGATGCCCAGCCACCGGCCGTGGATAGGAGAGACGAGAGGTACCCCGGAAATGATCCCAAATATAGGGACCTTGATGCAAAAGACCTGCCTCTAACAGAGAGTCTAAAGGATACGTCGCACCGGGTCTTACTTTACTGGCAGGAAACAATATCGCCGGTAATACAATCTGGGAAGAAAGTAGTAATATCCGCTCATGGCAACAGCCTGCGCGCTCTGGTCAAATACCTCGATAACATAAGCGACCAAGACATATTAAGTCTTAACATCCCTACCGGCATTCCTTTAGTGTATGAGCTAGACGGGAATTTGAAACCCAAGCAGAGCTACTACCTCGGCGACGCAGAAGAGGTCAAAGAGGCAATGGAAGCAGTCGCCAAACAGGGTAAAGCCCGTTAAATATTGTCTACCAGCCATTAAATTACCAATCTTTCCATATGGCAAGAATTTGACAATACCTTCCCAATACTCAATAATAACCGAGTTAATGGCACTTAATACTGATGAGAATGTAACCAGATGACATGAACAAGTAAAATATCGGAGGTTAAACCATGAACATCAAAGCTCTGCAAAAATTAGGCTACGGTGTATATATAGTGACCTCGAAAAAAGGCGACCGGTTCAACGGCCAAATCGTAAATACAGTATTTCAGGTAACATCAGAACCTCCCACCATAGCAGTAAGCATCAATAGAAACAATCTTACCCACGAGTTCATCGAAGAAAGCAGAGTCTTTGCTGCCTCAGTTCTCTGCCAGGAGACGCCTCTCACCTTCATTGGCCGCTTTGGCTTTAAGTCAGGCAGGGACACGGATAAACTTAATGGGATTAACTACAAGATAGGCGAGACCGGTGCTCCAATAGTCCTCGATAATGCCGTCTCCTATATAGAAGCCAGAGTAACCAAAGAGATGGATGTGGGCACGCACACTATTTTCGTCGGCGAGGTGGTCAACGCTGATATGGTAGACGAACATAAAACGTGTATGACCTATGAGTTTTACCACCAGATTAAGGGTGGCCAAACTCCTAAAGCGGCGGCGACATATCTTGATGAAAAGAAGGTAGCGCAAGTTCCCAAGGAGGAAAAAACCCAAATGGCGAAGTACAAATGCACCGTCTGCGGCTACATATATGACCCGGAAAAGGGCGACCCCGATGGCGGTATAAAACCAGGAACACCCTTTAAGGATATCCCTGATGACTGGGTATGCCCTGTCTGCGGGGCAGCCAAGGACCAGTTCGAGAAGGTGGATTAATATGAAAGCGAGGGAGATTGCAGGAGGCTTAGAGATGGTGATTGTGAAGGGTTTACCTAAGGAAGAAAACTTCAAATCTCTAGGTAGCTTAGCAAGCACTATCGCCCAAAAACATAAGAGCAGCAGCTTCGCTGATGCCTAGTATTGAAGAAGTGTTGGCCGACCATGCATATCAGGTCGGCTATCTTTT
>JAHJRU010000022.1 GCA_018830745.1 Chloroflexota bacterium | reverse complement strand
GTGGTCTGCTGGCTGAGGAGATGTTGGAACTCTATACCTTTACCGGGAAACACGAATATTTGGGCGCAGCAGAGAGAATCATCAACTCATGGGTAAAAACCCCCCTGTTCCGCCAGGCTGGTCTTTTTGCTGCCGGCTACCATCCTTACTGGCGGACTTTCTGTCCCTATCCCTATACCGAGCTTATGAAGTCCAATACCAATATGGCTTACGCCATGCTCTATCTCTATGGCATTTCCCCGGATGCGGCACTAAGGGAAAGCATAGATAGATGGTTCCGGTCATTGTCAGCATTCAAGAGTGAAGATGGCGGGTATTACGGGGTATGGGATAACAGGAAGAACAGTATAGGCACGCCGGTAATAGATAAGACCCAGAACTTTGCCGTCATCGATGCTTTCCTGGAAGCCTACCGCGTTTTCGGGGAGCCTGAATTCCTGGAGGAGGCTGAGGCTTGCGCCCGGTTCTGGCTGGAGAAAAGGCATCACACCACAAAGTTAATCCCGGAGCAATTTATCGATGGTAAGCCCGTCCACTTTGGCAGTAAAATAGACCAGAATGCTGACCTGTACACCATGTTTCTTAAATTGCACGAGCTGACCGGCAAGGAGCTTTATCTTGACAGCGCCAAGGAAGCCCTGGACCTGTTTGCCTGGTATTATCATACCGCATCAAACTGGTGGCACCGGCTTATCGATTGCCGTAGCGGGCAGCTTGTGGCTGACGAAGACCTGCCCCAGGGCGAGAATCCGGCGGAGATGAACGTGACCAAGTATGTCGGCGGCGCTTTAAGATTCTTTATAATGGCTAATAAAGTATTGAGAGGGGATTCGATATACGCTGATGAAACAATGCGGCATCTGGTCAGAGATAGATAATGAGTTGAGGGGAGCGAGTATTGGCTAGAAAGAAATATATGAGACAGGACGCAGGCCGATGAAAAAGAGCCCGGTGGTTATTATCGAAACAGGCGACCGCTACCCCACCCAGCCGCCTTTCAACCCCCCGGTTATTTATCCGGAATACCCTTATGGGTCATCCGGCGTTGATGAATCGAACACGGTTTATGAGGGGGTGAGGAACCTCCTGCGTTTGCTCGGAATGGATAAAGAGAACTACGGAAAGAAGCAATGGAATCCCTTCAGAGGTTTGATTAACCCTGGCGACCGGGTGCTGATAAAACCGAATTTCGTTCACAGCACCCACGCCAGCCGGACCACTGAGGGCCTGGAGAGCCTAATAGTGCCTTCTTCGGTACTCAGACCGCTGGTTGATTACGCTTTTATAGCTACGCAGGGTAAGGGGAGTATCGTCATCGGTGACGCTCCTCTCGATATTTGTAACTTCTACCGACTCATGGACAGGATTGCCATGCCTCAACTGGTCGAGTTCATTACACGCCAGGGAGTGCCGCTGGAGGTAGTCGATTTCAGAGAGCCGGGTGACAATATTAGCCAGGAAGTAAGGGAAGGAGAAGCCACCGCTCTGGGAGATCCCAGGGGATACGTGACGGTAGATATGGGGGCGGAGTCCAGTCTGGCTGATTTTGACAGCCAGGAGCAGAATTACCGTACGGTGGCTGATACCAGCATTGACCCGCTGGACCCGTATTCCCAGGCGAGCGGTGCTCCTAACCAGTACCACAATAAGCAACGGCATGTTTATCGCCTGCCGCGTACCGTGCTTGAAGCAAACGTTATAATATCGGTAGCCAAGCTCAAGACTCATATGAAGACCGGAGTCACCCTCTGCCTCAAGAATGCCATCGGCACCATTGCCGGTAAAAAGTATATCCCGCACTACCGGACTGGCTACCCGCCGGACGGTGACGCTTCTCCGGAACCGCTGCCCAGGAGCTTTGTCAGAAAGAGAAAAGCCCTTGTTTTTCTTCATGAGATGCCTTTGGTGGGTGAGCCGATACATAGAGCTATAAGTAAAATGGTAAATCTCTTTAAGATTAAGGATTTAGTGTACAAGGAGTATTTTGACCACGGTGGCTGGCATGGTAATGATACCCTCTGGAGAACTATCGTGGATATTAATAGAATACTTATTTACGCTGATAGCCAGGGAAAGCTGCATCCCCAGCCTCAAAGAAGGTATCTGGGGATGGTGGACGGGATCGTGGGTGGGGATGGCAACGTCCCCTGGACCCCAAGCCGAGGAGGTGCGGTCTGCTGCTCGGAGGCATTGACCCGGTGGCGGTTGATACTATCGCTACCAGGATAATGGGGTTCGATGAGACCAAGATTAGGACGATTATGGAGGCGGGGAAGGGTGGTAAATATTCTTTGGGAACCGCTGATAGAGCCGGTATATCTGTCATAGCTGATAATGAAGGGCTGGCCGGGCTCAACCTTAATTTTGAGCCGTCACCAAGCTACAAGGGGCATATTGAACGCGATTAGTTACTTATTGAAGGGGTTACTATGGCCTATCCGTATGTTTGGGGAATAGTTGAGCGCGGGAAAGCAAGGGTAAAAGTCAAAAACGTTGAGGGGGAAGAGGTCGTGTTGGGCCATAATGACTTTGCTTTTGTGGGGGGTAGTATCAGCAATCTGACTGAGCTGGCAGAGAAGGCTGGTGTCAGTGGGAGGCCGGGGGACGTGGTCTGTGCCCTGTACCGCCAGAGTGGCCCGGATGGCTTCAATCTTCTCAAAGGTGATTTTATTATTGTTCACTGGCGGGGAGAGGCGCAGGAGCTGACACTGGTGAGGGACAAGTTTGGTATTTATAACATGTATTATATTCAGGGGGACAAGGGCGACTTGGCTTTCTCCACCAGCCTGACGCAACTGGCGAATACCGGCCTGGTAAGTAATGAGATAGATTTAAACTCGCTGTATCAGTTCTTCAGCCTGGGGGTTATCCTGCCTCCGAGAACGGCTTACCAGCGAGTGCATTCGGTCGAACCGGGACAATACGTCCGGTATCGAGACGGAACGCTGGAGAAACATGGCTACACCGATATTGAGCTGCCGCGGGAAAAGACGGCTGATAGGAAATATCTGGTAGAAACGTGCCTTCAACTTCTAACGCGTGCGGTTAGCCGAGCCTGTGAGGATGCTACGGATATCGGCGTCTATCTTTCAGGGGGAATTGATTCGGCTGTTGTCCTGTCTCTGGCTAAGCAGGAAGCTCAGGGCAAGCAAGTTCTTGCCTTTACTATGGGGCCCTGGGGGGAGAGCAGTTCCGAATTAAATTACGCTCGCCTGTCAGCCGAATTCAGCGGTGTGGAGCAGGTTGAATGGCATGCCGGCGCCAAAGACCTCAATCATCTGCCTTATTTGGTTTCCTTGCTGGAGCAGCCCAATTTTGATACGGCGGCTCTGTCTTATTATATACTGGCTAAAGAGGCTAAGAAGTATGGCGTTACCACCATGCTTGCCGGACAAAACGCCGATACCATTATGGGTTCTATACCATATGTTAAATATATTTACTGGAGCGACCGAATACAGCATTATTTAACTCACAGGGTAAGCCGAGTCTTCGGCAAGTTTAGCACCTTGCTTCCCCAAGAAAAGTTACGAAATCGTCTATCTTTCATGCTAACCCCTGAGCATTGTGTAACCAAGCACCTGTATTTCAAGACACAACTATTCTACAAGTACAAGGATGACCTGTTTCCATTTATAAAACGCATTGAAGAAGGTGAGATATTTCAACCCTTGTATGATTCTGTGGCTTTTATAGGTAACAGGGATATTGCTGACCGAATCATCTATCTGGATGAAAGGTTTACTGAAGCTCCAAGGTGCTTGGAAGCAATGCAGAAATCAGCAGATGGTATGACAGTCAAGCTACCCTACTATGACCAGGATGTAGTTGATTTCAGCTTGAGGGTTCCTAACAAG
>JAHJRU010000167.1 GCA_018830745.1 Chloroflexota bacterium | reverse complement strand
GCCCGATTCCCTACACCACTGCGGGAGGCATTCTTTTTGGTAATTTCCTGAACGCCAACGTGGATGAATTTGACCTTGACACGCCGTTTACGGCGTTTACCCGCTATACCGATATGCTCTACCCCGGCGACAAGCCATTAAAGGAAGGGGTCCTGCCGCCACCCAACCCGGCCATCAAGGCGCTTATTATCAACTACGCTTCGAAGGGCTACCCCAGCACGTTCTTTGCCCAGCAGCTGCCGACGCTGGTGGTAGATGCTCAAGCCGATTTTCTGCAGAGCGATGAACAGAACGTACGTTTTATGGACTACGCCCTGAGGGTGGATGACCTGCCAAAGGCAGTTGAATTTGCCAAGCGCATCACCCAGACAGAGAACATCCTGATTTTTGACGGCGTAGTGGGAGGATTCAATCTAAGCGAGCCACTGGCGGAGGAAATACGCCGCCTGGCACCGGAGGTCAGCCGCGAAGTAGACCAGGTCTTGATGCCGAAGTGGCTAAAACAGCGCGGCGTTGATTAATAGGAAAAACGTCTGGTACAAACTGAGGAGGTAAGACTGATGGCAACCAAAGCCAACTGGAACAGCATGGAGCGTGCCCAGTCGCGAAATAATGTCACCCGAAGGGTCTTTAGCGGTAAAAACAGCATGATGGTCATGAATGAACTGCTGCCATCAGCCAAACCGAATCTGCATCAGCACCACCATGAACAGCTAACCTATATCGTTGAGGGAACATGCCGCTTTGTCCTCGGTGATGAAGTCCTTGACCTGGTGGCGGGTGATGTTATACTGATTCCACCTGATGTCCCCCATAGCCTGGAAGTCACCAGCAATACGCCGGTCTTTAACCTGGATGTATTCTCACCCATCCGGGAGGACTTCCTTACTCCGGACGCTTAAAAGCCGGCCTGAGTTTTACACTGCGGGAGAATTCGTCTCATGGATTTCAAGAGTGCACTTATCGCCAGCGACCGTCCGCTACTGGGCAGCTTTATAGGTATTCCCTCCCCTCCACTGATAGAGATGCTGGGTCGAGCGGGATACGATTTCATCATACTGGATACGGAACACGGTGCTTTTAACCCGGAAAGTATGGAGGAATGCTTGCGGGCTGCCACGGCGGCGAATGTGCCCGGCATTGTCCGGGTGGCCGACTTAGAAGCCAGGCTGATTCAGTCAGGGCTTGACCTGGGGGCTGACGGTATCCAGGTTCCCGGGGTGGAATCATCATCCCAGGCTGCAGAGGTAGTGCAGTTCAGCAATTTTCCGCCGGTTGGCAAGCGGGGTTATGGTTCCACCACCCGTGCCGCCGCATACGGATTCCGCCCCAGACCTCAGGTAATAGACCTGGCGCAGCGGGAGCTGGTAACCATTATTCAAATAGAATCAAAAGCCGGCGCGGAGAACCTGCCAGATATCCTGGAAACAAGCGGCATAGATGTTATTTTCATTGGCACCAGTGACCTCTCCCTGGATTATGGCTATGAATCGCCCAATGACCCCGCCATGCTCCCACTGGTAGAAAAGCTGATTTCAGCCATTGCATCCGCCGGAAAAATTGCCGGAATTCATATCAGCAACTGGTCAAAGATAGACTACCTGCAACAACTGGGCGTTAAGTACTTTACGGTATCGGCACCGCTGGTAATCAAGGATGCCTTCACCGGCCAGGTAGAGGACTTCGCCTCCAGGGTGAAGCGCGGCAGATAGATGACGCATATGAGCCCTGTGGAGAAAGCATTGATTGAAAGAGCGCTCGGACAACGAACTATTGATGTTCCTCAGGTCCTTTTCAGCCATATAAATCGATACACAGTGCGGGCAGAGATTGTGGCCACAGAAAGTGGCATAGTAGCCGGTATAGAGAATATGGAACGCCATGCTGAGGAGCTTGGGCTACGGATAACGCTCCACGCTTCTTCCGGTTCAAAAGTCCAGCCCGGTGATGTTATGGCTACGGTTACCGGCAATCCGGTGCAAATTGTCCGGGGTGAAGATTTGTTGCTGGGTACCATAGCCAAGTTTTCCGGGGTCGCTACGGCAGCGCATACCGCTGTCCGCCAGGCAGGGCATATCAGAGTGGTGTGCGGAGGGTGGAAGAAAATGCCCCTTAAAATAAAGGGCGAGCTGCGGGACGCTCTCCAAGCCGGCGGCGTCGATATCCGCATTGTGCCGGAGCCGTTTCTTTACCTGGACAAGAACTATATCCGGATATTTGGCTCGCTGGAGAGAGCCGTGGAAAATACCGCTAAAATACCCGGGCGGACAGTAGTAATACAGTTGCGCGGTGAAACCATGCCCATAGCCGAAGAGGCGATTACGGCGGCCCGGTGCGGAGCGCAGGTATTGATGGTGGATACCAGCCGTCTTGATGATTTGAGAGATGTCTCCATAGCGCTCAGGCGAGAGAACCTGCGCCAGCAGATTGAGATAGCCTTTGCCGGCAATATCGGTCTGGGTGATCTCAAACACCTGCAAAAAGAGGACCTGGACGTGGTAGACATCGGGCGCGCCATTCTGGATGCGCCGCTTCTTGATTTCCGCTATGACGTGGTTGAAGTTAAGGTCAACGATGACAGAATTACGCCTTCTGGAGAAAACTGAACTTTTTATCGAGAACATTCATCTGAGTCGCGTGAACCTGGACCAGGTGGCACATGCAGTAGCCGGCGTCTTAGAAATAAACCCTCGTGATGCGGCGGTAATAGACGTGCGACCCGGAGTAATTGCCGTAGATATTCTGCGGGCAACCGTGACCCTGGAACAGATTCTGGGCAAGAGGCAAGCCCTGCTACTGGCGCTAAGTGCCGTTGAGGGCTTAACGGTCACTGACGAGACGACGATACATTCGGAAGGTATCCTCGGATTAGTTAACGTGGACGAAGCCCACTCCCCCAGGTTGACCGCCGGCATGAACCGGATTAACCGTCAAATTAGTAATGCCGTCCGTTCTCGCGCCATAGTATTTCCCACCGGTGAAGAGATTATCCAGGGCAACATCGAGGATACCAATACTTCTTATCTGGTAGCCCTGCTTTCGGATATGGATTATAAAGTTACCGGCGGCAAAGCGCTGGCGGATTCTTTTGACACGGTTGTCGGCGCACTGCGCCAGGCGGCTGACAGGGGTTACGGACTGGTGATAACCACGGGAGGGGTGGGGGCAGAGGACAAGGACCATCTCGTCGAGGCGATTTTAGCTCTCGATGCCGAGGCGGCGGCACCATATATAGTGCATTACACGCAGGGTCACGGGAGACATAAAAAAGACGGGGTCAGAATCGCTGTTGGCCGCCTTGACTGGACAACATTTGTGGCTCTGCCGGGACCCCATGACGAAGTGCAGCTTGTGGCGCCTGTACTGGTGCAGGGGCTCTACGAGCAATGGGACAAGGCATCATTGGCTGAGAAGCTAGCTCTTCCTTTGCGGGCAAAACTATTACCTAGATAAATCATATGCCAACACTGCAAATAACTGCCAGGGTGCAGGGAAGACAGCTATCCGATACATAAAGCACAGGAGGTATTTCAATGGCGTTTATTAGTTTAAGAGAATGGGTTGATATTCTGGAGTCTGAAGGGGAGCTGAGAAGAGTCAAAAACAAGGTAGACTGGAACGGCGAGATAGCCGGCATCGTGTCCAGGGTGTATGCACAGCGCGGGCCGGCACTACTGTTTGAAAACATCAAGGACCATGAAAATACCTGGTGCCAAAAGCTTCTGGTCGGCGGTTTAAGCAAGAAAAGCCGGGTTGCCCTGACTATGGGCATGCCTAAAAATACAACGCAACCGGAGCTGGTCAAACTGTTAAGGAAGAGATTCAAGGAGCCAGTACCACCGGAGATACTGGATAATGGCCCGGTGAAGGAGAACATTATCCGGGGCGATGACATTGACCTGTTTCAGATCCCGGTTCCTCTGTGGCACCCGCTGGACGGGGGGCGCTATATCAACACCTGGTGTGGTGTGGTTACCATGGACCCGGACACCGGCGAACATAATGTTGGCATGTACCGCGCCGCCATAAGCGGCAAGAGCAAGATGGGGGTGCTGTTAATACCCGCCCAGGGTTGGGGTGGGCATTACGCCAAGTACCAGCGGATGGGCAAACCGATGCCGGTAGCCATGGTCTACGGTTGTGATTTATCCTTTGGTTTCATGGCGGCTACACCGCTGACCTCCATAAACGAGTATGAGGCGATGGGTGCCATCCGGCAGGGTCCGGTGCCCCTGGTTAAGTGTGAGACCTCTGACGTACTGGTGCCTGCCATAGCCGAGATAGTGGTCGAAGGGACCATTTCCCCTGACCCCGCCTCTTACGAAATGGAGGGGCCATTTGGCGAGTGGACCGGTTATTACGGTACAGCGGCTAAAAGGCCGGTAGTCCAGGTTGACTGCATCACGCACCGCAACGACCCGATATACCGCGGCAACCTGGAGGGGCTGAAGACCGGTATGGTTAATGAGGATGCCGCCAGTGCCTATGTAACCATGTCCGCCGTTGTCTGGGATGTTCTGGAGGCTAATAGCATCCCGGGAATCATTGATTTAGTGGCTGCTCCATGGACGATAGTAAAGATTCGTAAAACATATCAAGGACAGGCACGCCAGATAGCCGCTGCCCTGTGGGGCTCCAGAGTGGCCGTCAACTTTGCTAAGACCGTAATGGTAGTGGAGGAGGATGTTGATATACACAGTCTGTCATCCCTGCAGCTGGCTGTTCAGACCTACGTCGACCCCATAAAGGACGTAATTGCTTTTCCGCTACAATTGGGCAGTTCCCTGGATGTTAACCTTTCATCCGAGGATAGGAATGAATTGCTATACGGCGCCGGCCGCCAGAACAAGCTGCTTATCGACGCCACCATTGACTGGGAAAAACATCCGGTGAGAGAGGAGTGGGGTAACCGGCGGCTACCCCCAACATGTACTGAGCAACTGCCTGAAATTGAAGAGCTGGTGGCCAGCCGCTGGCAGGAATACGGGATTGATTAACTTTGCCCCGTCTAATAGAAGGAAATCATATCTCACGGCACCAAATGGTGCAAGACCGGCTGCCATTTTTTAAGGATTTCAGTGCGAAGTTCAGGGCTAATTCTGGCAATGGGGTACCAGTCCTTTTTCCATTCTAATGGCCGGCAGGCATCAATAACCACTCGTGACGATGTGAGCGGTTTAGGAGCCGTCTGATATTTCATTTTTTCTGCCAAAGGTATAGCGGGGTCGGCTGAACCACTACGACAGCGCTCTAATATTTGTATTGACTGGTCAGGTAAAGCCCTGGTTATCATGGCCCAGATAACCTGCTCCAGGTCAGAGGGGTCAATATCCTCCTCGACCACTACGGTGTATCTCCCGCTAACTGCATGATACTGAGAGGCAATTAGTCCCGCCTGCCGGGCATGACCTGAGTAAAGCTGCTCAATAGAAATAACATTAAACAGTACCCCGTTTCCCATTTCATGGCACCAAACACCCTTAACCCCGGGGATACTATTGGCTTCGAGGCGATTCCATATCCCCGCTGAGGAGGCTACAGCACCACACAGAGTAAAGTCATTAGGTGGAACTGCCGGTTGGGCACATGTGAGAATAGGATTGTCCCGATAATAAATAGCTTTTACCTGTATCACTGGTTCAGGAACCGATGAAAGCCCTAGATTGGCATAATAACCATGCCATTCTCCAAAAGGCCCTTCCTCGGCCAAATCTCCAGGGTGACATTCTCCCTCAATTACAATCTCCGCTGAAGCGGGTAGCAGAAGTCCAGTCTGCTCCCCCTCTATTACCTCCAGCGGCTCACCTTTGATACCTCCAGCGTAATCGTATTCGGACACACCCCAGGGTGTAAAAGAACGGCAGGCACTCCAGTACAGCGCCGGGTCCACTCCTATAGCGATAGCTACCGGCATGCTGTGCCCCCGGGCGAAATACTTTTCATGCATGATTATTCCCCCGTGCTGCCCTTCTAAAATATGCAGTGCCAGGCGATTTTTATCTACTACCATGACACGGTACGTCCCCAAATTTATCCACTGAGCGTCAGGGTCTCTCTGAATAACAGCGTGGGCGGTTCCAATATAGCGAGAGCGGTCCAGTTCATGAAACCGGGGCGAAGGTAACTTTAGCAGGTCTACCTGGTCCCCAACGAGTGAGTTCGCCAGCACCGGGCTCGAGTTTACAATTTTAGGGGGGATAAGAGGAAAGTTACCAGCTTTGTTACGCCAGTTTTTCACTAAATCGATTTGGCCAATATCATCTTCCGGTAAGCCCAGGGTTTTGGCTATCCTCCAGGGGGAAGTTAGTAGTCCAAAGAGGGTGCGGTAGCCCTTTGGATAGCCAGGGATATCATCAAATAACAAGGCCGGCTTGGGATCCCTGCCCTCTCTAAACACTATCTCCGCAATAGCTCCCATCTCGAGGTCCCAATTCGCCCCGCTTATGTGTTTTAACTCTCCACGATTCTCTAAAAGCCCCAGCCACTCCCTGAAATCAACATAAGACATACGAATCCTCCTGCTAACAGATTAACAATGGTGACCTTCTCTGGCGCACCAAAGCCCTGATATAAATAGGAGTATGCTTTATTTAGAAAGAACCAAAGCATCACTCAGTCGCCTGATAAAGTAAGAAGTAATCCCCCATTTAATCTACAAAGTTCGCATACGATTTTAGTTGCATATTATATCACACCATGCCTTTGAACGGAAAGGGATTTGTGCCGGTGAAAACAAAGTAGCCAACCTGCTGCTAGCTCAAGTGTAGAGCGATAGGTCAGCTACTTTTTTGTGGGCCAGGCCACTCTGCTGGGCACTATTCCCAAAGGCTATTTCTGCCGGCGAAATAGCTTTCTTATTAAAAAGTACGGAATGAGCAAAATATAGGTAATGGTCGCCCAGCCCACCAGCACCTTGAAGCAACGCAAAACCTCAGTCAGGGGAAGAACCATGTCCATCCTCATCACACCCAGCGCTTTGCTGTCTATGATGAGCTTATCCCCCTCGCGCTTCACCGAGTAGAACTCGGCCACTACGTTGCCATCCTCGGAATATGCCTTGACCCCTGGTTCCATCTTAAAGGCGGTCGCCAAATCTCAAAACCTCCCAGTTTATAATAGCGTTCTGCCTCAGTCGGCGTACGGTCGGCCGGGCATAGCAACCCCTAGTCTTTCAGTTATCTTAAGTCCCCAGCGCTTGTCCTGCAACCGGCCCAGAGCTGACCTCACCCACAGGACATCACCACCCGGGGTATTATCTATTGAGCTGGAGACTATGGCCTTTACTCTTTCTCCATTGTACTTCCTTGGTCCAGGTGCCAAGTCCTGAATGAAAAGCTCAAGGTTGGCACCATCTTGCAGGTCGCCGAGGTTCCTCAACTTGGTTACATATTCTGCCATTTTCGTTCCTCCCGGCTCTTGTTTTCCGTGTAGTAGCAACCAGAGCACAGCATATTTAGAATCCGTATTCCTTCCAGTTCTTCAATACCTCTTCCTGCAAATCCTTGGGATAGATAGATTTGAAAGACGATTTAACCGGGATATCTTCCTCAGCCCAGTCGTCTGGCCAGGTGCAATCGAACAGGGCTACTGCGCCATACCTCCGGTTTCTTTCATCATAGCGGTGGGCTGGTGTAACCGGCCCACCTTTTCCGGGCTCCTCGCTGGTGAAGACACCGCGGTAGGAATGACATTTGGCAGCAAAGGCGTGTATAACCTCCGCCATGTTGAAGATATCCACGTCGTCATCTACCACGATAATCTTGGTATACCACGCCCGACGTTTGGTTATGGCTTCTTTTACCGCTTTAGCCACTTCGCTTCCTCCGGATTTGACGCTCACTACCACCACCAAACTGGCCCCCTCCGGCGGTACGTAGACGTCCGCCACCGGTAGACCGTGGAATTGCAATCGTCTCTTCAAAGCAATAGCTACCCCTATTGCCCCACCGACGGAACTGTCGTCCGGTGGCACACCGAGATTGGACATGGTAATTATGGGTGAGTTGCGATGGGTAATGGCACTGACGCGGAACATAAGGTTGGCCCGGTAACCACTGGTGCGGTATCCGGTGTATTCGCCGAATGGACCCTCCGGAGCCACCGTGTCCGGCATGACTTCCCCTTCTATCACTATCTCGGAGTGAGCCGGGACCAGCAGCTCACTGGTCTCACATTTGACCAGTTCCAGCGGCTGCTCAAGCAGTGCCCCGGCATAGTTGGCTTCATTCTCTCCAATCCTATAGCCGGCTGAGCTGGCCATGCTGGAAAGCGGGTCCGCACCGATAACCAGTGCCATGGGCATGGGCTTATTCTGGGATAGATATTTATGGGCAATCATGGCGAAATGGCTGCCGGGTGCCGGAGCCCCGGCCAGTGTCGTCTGGTTAACGATCATGAAGCGGTACATACCCCAGTTGGTCCAGTCGCTGTCCGGGTCCTTGTTTACAGAGAAGCACCAGGTACCGATGTAGCGGCCGCCATCACCATCATGGCACATTGGCGCTGGCAGCCGATTAAGGTCAACCTGGTCTCCCCGCATAATGTTTTCTTTACAGGGACCGTCCTTGACCACTACGGGAGGTATGGGCTTCTGTTCCCGCTGCTCAACCTCATCATGGATACGCCTGATGGACGTGTCAGGTGGAAATCCCAAGGCGATAGCTACCCGTCGCCAGGTGGCCAGCGGACCGCTGAAGATGCGGTAGCCCTCGGGGTACCCCTTTATTTTCTCAAAAAGGGCAGCCGGCCCGGAAAGCTCAGTCGCTCGCCGGGAGATAGCCCCGGCCTCCAGGTCCCAGTCTACCTCCTTCTTGATAGACACCACATCACCCGTTCTCTTCAGAGCCTCAATGAACTCCCTGTTATCTTTGAACGTCATGGTGAACCTCCTTAGGGTTGCGTTGTCCTCCGGTTACAGCCTGGTATAGTTATTCCAGGCTCGATACCGGTGGTTCTAATCCTTGTAGTGCTAGCCCTGTGACACTATTTCTTTATGACCTTCTTAAAGTCGATACCCAGGTCTTCCATAATAACCTGCACCGCGGCTCTACCACCGCCGGTGACGCCCATACCTGGATGGGTGCTGGCACCACACATGTAGAGTTTATCTACCGGTGTCCGGTAGTGGCCGTAGCCGGGAATGGGCCGGTTATCAAAGAACTGGGTCAGGAAATGAGCAATGTGCCCGATATCTCCCTCCAGCATAGAGGGGAAAATCCGCTCTATATCGAGCGGGCTCATAATCCACCGCCCCAAAATATTTTCCGGGCCCAGGTTTGTAGTGCGCTGGCGCGCCGTCTCCAATATGCCATCAGCCACCTCCTGCTTGATGTTATCCCACTGCAACGGCCCTCCGTCTTTCAGGTGATAGGGCTCATAGTGGTAGAGGTACAGCGTATGCTTACCTTCGGGGGCGCGGGTGGGATCAAACACGGTGGCGGCCACCAGCAGCGGGATATTGGTATTGGGAACACCGTAGGTGTATTCGTCAAAGGTGTGTAAAAACTCGTCCATCGCCGAAGGAGCATACTCCACGAACAGGACATCATCAGCACCACTGGCTATATATTTTGGTGCCTCGTTAAGCGCAATAGCCTGATTTAAGGCGGAGAATGAAGCCGGCTTAATCCTGGCTACCCTATCCCGGAAGCCAGCAGGCAGTTCCGCCTGGTCTACCATATCGAGAAATAGCTGTTTCACATTGACTGCGGAGATAATAGCTCTGGTAGCGGTAATCTCCTCGCCACTTGCCAGGACAACAGCAGTAGCCGTTCCACCAGATACCTTCAATGATTTTACTGGACTGGAGACTTTTATCGTACCCCCATTGTCCTGGACGCAGGCAGCCAGGGCATCACTAAGCGCACCAGACCCTCCGACCGGTATAGCCATTCCCCAGCTATGCATACCGGAGATGAACCACATGCCATTGCCCGTCCCCTTCTCCCTCGGACCAATCATAATCTCCGAGGCATATCTGGCCAGGGCTATTTTTACCTCTTCACTCTCAAACCAGTCCCCAGCCACATCAAGGGCACTGGAGAGGATAACGTGCATGAACTCCTGACCTTCAACACTGGCGCTCAGGACAGACATCATCGTCCCCCAAGGCGGTGGTGGCGAGAACATCCCCATTTGAGCTACTTTACGCATATCTATGGCGGCACGGTTGAAGCGGCGATAGGCTTCAGCATCCCGCTCCGAGAACTGGCTTATCGATTCGCACGTCTTATCCAGGTCGTGCTGAAACACCAACGCCCGGTTATCTGGAAAGATGACGGCGAAGGGCTTTTCGGTATAGACGTACTTCAGCCCGTATTTTGACATCAGCCCCAGTTCGTCCTGATGGATTATAGGGTTGGCGGCAATTATGCCATGCATCATGGATGCCGGGTCATGTTTGAAACCGGGCAGGGTGAGCTCACGTGAAATAACCCCCCCACCAACTTTGTCTTCAGACTCTACTACGCAGACATTCAACCCCGCTTTCAGCAGATAGGCGGCTACTATCAGGCCGTTGTGACCCGCACCAATGATCACCACATCGTATTGCTCAGACATTATGCTTTCTCCTTTCTACTCGCATGGTTGCATGAAATGCGCACGAAACCTGCCATGTAGCGATATTTCCGCCCAAGTAATCCAAACCAAGACCGGGACCAGCAAACAAGCATGTCATCACTCGACCCACCACGAGAAATATAATCCTAACCAAGCCCACATCCCTATTCTATCCCCTGTTACCCTCCCTTGACAACCACCTTTTAAGTGCTATAATTCTGGCGGAGGGAGGACTGGTCTGGCAATCAGATAGCCACACCAGTCTTGAAGCCAACCATTACCTGAGTGGAAATCTCTAAATCCCTTGTATATCAATCCGACTGTCTCCCATTTTTACATGTATGAAGTTTACAATCAACTGCAGGGTAAAGCTGGCCCACGGCAGGTTAAGAACCCCGCACTGGGGCTTACTCATAATCAGGGGGGAATCCCGGGTGGTGGGGTTACCAGCATCTGTATAGTAGGAAACCAGTCATAAAATTCAAAAGGCAGGTGATAAATCATAAGCAAGCAATTCAATAGCTTTGATGAAGTTATAGTCGATATTCATGATGGTGCCACCATAATGATAAGCGGGGCCCAGGGACCACTGGGCACGCCGCGCAATCTGATACTGGCCCTGCACCGCAGGGGAACTAAGGATATCACTCTAATTACCACTACCGGTTACCGCGGAGGAGTTGCTGCCAAGCAATACGGTTTTCCTCATGCCGAGGACTGGGTCGACCACAGCATTCTAATCGACAACAAACAGATAAAGAAGGTTATTTGCTCTATGGCCTTCATTCCCGGAAGGGGGGCGCTTTACAGGAGCAATACGAAGCCGGAAAGACAGAACTTGAGCACCTGGGACATGGGACATTTACCTCCAGGATATGGGCCGGAGCCGCCGGTATTGGTGGTCTTTATAATCCGGTAGGCATAGGTACTATACTGGAAGAAGGGCAGGAGAAAAGGGTTATCGATGGCAAGGAATACATCTTCCAGAAACCAATCAAGGCGGATTTTGCCTTTATTGGGGCCTATAAAGCCGATTTGTACGGCAATCTCATTTATAAGGGAACAGGGCGGCAGTACGGACCTTTGATGGCCAAGGCAGCCGCGGTTACTATTGCCGAGGTGGATGAAATCGTAGAGCCGGGGGAGCTTGACGCCGAGTGTATTGTTACTCCGGGTATATATGTTAACCGCATAATACAGGTACCTGAGGAGGACAAAAGATGAAAGAACG
>JAHJRU010000166.1 GCA_018830745.1 Chloroflexota bacterium | reverse complement strand
TCTTTATCGGCCGCGGCTAGGCGCACTTCCTCAATAGCCTGAGCGCGTTTTGGCTCAAGAGAAGCCAGCTCAGTCTTTACATCGTCATAGCCCTGCTGAGTCAGCGACATACCCTGTGCCATTTGTCTGCCCACGGCTGTAGTTTTGCCCTTCCCTTTTTTAACCTTAAGATGGGCCGCCAGATTGGTCTTAGTCCACCCCTGCTTCTTGGAATAAGTCAGAAATGCGCGTATCTGCTCAAATTTTTTAAGATAATCGGTATCGGATGAAGGCATCCGTGCCGCATAATTCGCTACCTCATGCCCGGTAAGCCCGGTCAGGGAGTGCTCCCTGCCATACCAGCGAACGAACCTCTGCACCTCAGGCTGACCTGCTTTGGCCTCCTCAGGTGACAGACTGGCCAGAAAACGGCGCGTTGCCTCGGCTAGATTCAGGGGTTGATTATCACTCATTCGCCAAACACCTCATGTCTCATTTAGCTCCTCTTCTCAATAAAAAGGCGTTTTCAAAACATCTGCCGCTTTAGCCACCGCCCGGTACCCCAGCAACCGCAACAGAATATCACTATGCCAGTCAAAAGACAGTTCCTTGGCTTCAAGCAATGCCCGGTCAATCCCGGAGGACTTCATTATATCAAATATGCGGTCGACTTGCCTATCGGTCAGGCGCTCATACAGCTTCCGCGACCAGTAACCCACCCTCAGCTCACGGCCTATCTTTTTCTTCCAGCCACGCTCATAGCGGGACAGGCTCTTAGCCGACAGGTCATCCGTTTTCAGCGCCATTTTCAACGTGTTAGCCGCTATGTCAGCACATAGTAAACCATAATAGACGCCGCCACCGGTGGTCGGCTTTACCTGACCGGCGGCATCGCCCACCACCACCAACCGTTCACCATAGGTTCTGGCTAACGGTTTCAACGGAATACCGCCGTAACTCAATTCACCATCAGCCGAGACTATTTTGCCCTTATCAAGTAGGCTATTAAGCAATTTCCCCAGATAAATTCCGGGACTGCGGCGCGACAGCAAACCCGCCAGAGCTTTGCCTGACGTGGTTGGCACCAGCCAGGCGAAGAATCCCGGGGCTATCTTACGGCCAAAGTAGACTTCTACCTCATCGAAATCTCTGGTGCTCACTTCGGTTTGAGCGCCCATCACGAAATCGCCGAGCATACCCGTACCCAGCTTCTCGGTAAGCCTGGAAGCGAAACCAGCAGCCACAACCGCCACCCTTGCCTTATGGATTGACTCCTCTCCCTGTTGGTTTACCTCAACCGCAACTTCGCTATCTCCGATTTTGATATCCCGAACCTGGCTGCCAAATCTGTATTGCGCTCCCCTACCCTGCGCTTGCTCAGCCATAGCCAGGTCAAAAGCAGTCCGGTCAACAACGCACGCCTGGTTTTCTTCACGAAAAACTCGAAACGGCTTACCTGAGGGAGAAAAAATACTGGCGCTATTGACCCATCTTATAATAGCCTGCTCATCAACGGGAAAGGAGTTGACACACTCCCGACCGATAATACCGGTGCAGCAGGTCTTTTTCCCCAGTTCTTCTTCCCGCTCCAGCACCAGCACCTCATATCCGGCATCCGCCAGCTTATAAGCCAGGTAGCTGCCTGTGGGACCGGCACCAATGACAATTACATCAAGCAAACTCATACAGATACCACCTGAAGGAAGGCAAGGAGGATGAACTGCCTATATCGCCCGATAGTGTCAGCATTTGGGCGTGGATATACCCAGGTATTTCTCCATCAGTTCCATGGCGCAAAACTTTCCGCACATGCTGCACGCCGAGCCACTCGAACTGTGCTCAACATGCACGCGACGGGAGCGTTCCGGGTCCAACGACTGCTTGGCCTGTTCCTCCCAATCCAGTCTTTTCCTGGCCAGCGACATTTGTCTGTCCCATTCCTGCGCACCGGGCACCCCCTTGACTATATCAGCCGCATGAGCCGCTATGCGTGAAGCCATCACTCCCTGCCTTACATCTTCAGCGTCGGGCAATGACAGGTGCTCAGAGGGAGTAACATAGCAAAGATAATCCGCACCGGCAGCAGCGGCAATCGCCCCCCCGATAGCTCCCGTAATATGGTCATAGCCGGCAGCCACATCCGTCACCAGCGGACCCAGAACATAGAAGGGCGCTCCGTGACAGATAGACTTCTGCAAGATGACGTTAGCTTCAATATGATTCAACGGCAGGTGTCCCGGACCCTCCACCATCACCTGAACTCCCGCCTGACGGGCGCGTTGCACCAGCTCGCCGGCAGTAAGCAACTCCTCTATCTGGGCCCTATCGGTGGCGTCGGCCAGGCTGCCGGGTCGCATCCCATCGCCCAGGCTAAGCGTGACATCATACTGTCTAGCTATCTCCAGCAGCCGGTCATAGTGTTCATACAGGGGATTCTCGCACTCATTGTAGAGTATCCAGCCAATAAGAAAGGCACC
>JAHJRU010000165.1 GCA_018830745.1 Chloroflexota bacterium | reverse complement strand
CGCGGCTATGACATCGTCTACACCCCTCACATGTCCAAAGTAGACCTGTGGAAAACCAGCGGCCACTGGGAGTTTTACCGCGAGAACCTGTATAGCCCGATGGATATAGACGGGCAACTGTATCTCATCAAACCCATGAACTGCGTAGGGCACATCCTGATGTACAAGACCCACCTGCGCAGCTACCGTGACCTGCCTATCCGCTATGCCGAACTGGGCACGGTCTATCGCTACGAGCGCTCCGGAGTACTGCACGGCATGTCACGGGTCAGGGGCTTCACCCAGGACGATGCCCACATTTTCTGCCGCTTCGACCAGATGGAGGATGAGGTCGTGGCGGTGCTGGATTTAGCCCGCTTTATGATTGATACTTTCGGCTTTGACCGCTACCAGGTATATCTTTCCACGCGACCGGATAAATACGCCGGCGGCCTGGATGTCTGGGAGCAGGCCACCGATACCCTGGCCAGGGCTTTATCTCGCCAGGAAATCGACTACCGCATAGACCCGGGCGAGGGCGTATTCTACGGACCCAAGATAGATATCAAGTTTGAGGATGCCCAGGGCAGAGCCTGGCAGGGTCCCACCATTCAGGTGGACTTCAACCTTCCCCAGCGCTTCGATGTCACCTACGTTGGCCAGGATGGCGGAGAACATCATGTCGCCATGGTGCACCGCACCGTGCTGGGCAGTATGGAGCGCTTTGTGGCTTCCCTCATCGAGCACTACGGCGGTGCTTTTCCGGTATGGCTAGCCCCGGTGCAGGTAGCCGTGATTCCCATAGCTGACCGCCATCTGGATTATGCTCAGAAGCTGGCTGGTGAACTCAAGCAGGAAGGTATACGCGTTGAGGTTGATAGCCGGTCGGAGACGGTAAATCAAAAAATCCGGCAGGCACAGCTGGGGAAAATACCCTATATGGTGGTCATGGGTGACAAAGAAGTAGAGGCGGGTACCGTATCCATACGTCTGCGTAGCGGGGAAAAACTGGCTCCCCAACCCTTCGACCGTTTCAAAGAGAGCGTTAATCAAGCTATCGCCGGCAAGGTAAAAGACCCGTAGAAAAGTTTGCCTAAAAGGTTGACAAATCACGGCTCAGGCGTTAATTTGATTAACATAAGGGTATTATGCTATAGTTTTCATTTGTAGCCTACATGGGCCTGGAGGAGGTAGATAAAAGCCATAATTAAACAGCTGCGGGTTAACGAGAGGATCAGAGCCCGAGAAGTTCGTCTAGTAGGGGATAAAGGAGA
This sequence comes from Chloroflexota bacterium, assembly GCA_018830745.1. Classification (GTDB taxonomy): domain Bacteria; phylum Chloroflexota; class Dehalococcoidia; order Dehalococcoidales; family JAHJRU01; genus JAHJRU01. The sequence goes on along the minus strand of JAHJRU010000165.1, from coordinate 7,563 downwards.
ACAGCTAGGCGTTATGCCCCTCTTTGAGGCACGTGAAGTAGCGAAGAAGCAGAATCTTGACCTGGTTGAAGTAGCCCCCACCGCGGTGCCTCCGGTGTGCCGCCTTCTTGATTACGGCAAATTTCGATACGAGCAAGCAAAGAAGGAGCGCGAGACTAAGAAGACCCAGAAAACCTCACTGCTAAGGCAGGTGAGGCTGCGCCCCAAGATTAGCCCCCACGACCTTGAGGCTAAGACACGGGCAGTCAGCAAGCTGCTGGACGAAGGTAGCAAGGTCAGGGTAACGGTAATATTCCGCGGTCGTGAAATTACCCATCCGGAGATTGGCTGGAGACTGCTGCAGAAAATAGCTGAGTCATTAAAAGATGTGACCGTCATTGACCGCCAGCCCTCACTGGAGGATGGGCGGCTAATGACGCTGATTCTGTCGCCTTCGGCGGCTAAGAAGCCTAAGGAGCCTAAAGAACCTAAGAAACATAAGGAATCTAAGGAGCCTAAGGAGCCCAAAGAGCCCAAGGAACCTAAAGAAAAGGAAGAGGTGAAAGAAGCTTAGGATGCCAAAGTTGAAGACCCATAAAGGAGCGAAAAGCCGCTTCCATATCACTGGTAGAGGCAAAATCATGCGTACCAAGGGCGGTAAGAGCCATCTGCGTCTCAAGAAACCCAAGCGTGTTAGACGCTTATATGATGAGATGGTCCCCATAAGCCCCAGTGATAGAATCAGGATAAAAAGACTGATACCCTATGGGGTTAAGTAAGAAGGAGTAATACCTTGCCACGAGTTAAAAGAGGTGTAACCGCACATCGCCGGCACAAGAAAGTGCTGGCTATGGCTAAAGGATACCGTGCCACCAGTCACTCCCTGTATCGCCGGGCTCACGAAGCCATGCTCCATTCGCTGAGCTATGCCTATCGACACCGGCGGGAGCTAAAAGGTGATATGCGGCGACTGTGGATTGCCCGCATTAACGCCGCCAGTCGCGCCGAAGGGCTCAGCTACAGCCAGTTTATGGACGGCTTAAAAAAGTCCGGGGTTGATATCGACCGCAAAATGCTGGCTGATATGGCAGTCAAAGAGCCCGCCGCCTTTGCTGAACTGGTGACTACTGCCAGGGGGAAACTTCAGCAGGTAACCAACTAACCGCACCGCCACAGTGGAAATAGCCACTCTACCCTGCCGCTGCCAGGTAATTACGGGGGACACTTGGCGCAGACCGACCGGAATAAGGTGGTGCTCAGGAAGCGGTCTCCACGGTCAGGCAATATAACCACCAGCGTACCTGCGTCCATATCTCCGGCGAGACGCCAGGCTGCGGAAACGGCGGCACCGCTTGACATACCCACAAAAAGCCCTTCTCTTTCCCAATAACCTGTCCTGCCGACCCCAAATCCTACCCACGTCAGCAATCCACTTAACGAGAATTGTATTCTAGCAACTTTTAGTATTTGTCAATCCCTCTATTAAGATAATTTCCAGTCAGGGCGTAGACCAGCGGATTGACGGCTGTGACAAAGACAGCTACGATATGATGAGATTTATAACGAAAGCCGATGGAGGTCACACCTATGTGCCCAGTTGATAGCAAATTCGACGTGGTGGTGGTAGGCGGAGGACCAGCCGGCTCAGCGGCAGCCAAAAGATGTGCGGAAAATGGCTTAAAGACGCTGCTGCTGGATAAGCGCCGATTGCCGCGCGCCAAAGTATGCACCGGAATGATAATGAGTGAGATGGCGCAAAATCTGATAAGGGAGGAATTTGGCTCCCCGCCCCCGGAGGCTCTCACCACGCCATCCCATATACGCGGCATCAAGTTCCGCACCCAGGAGACCGAAACCGTCACCCTTGAGCGCCGGATGCCCTTTGTCTGGCGCAGCGATTTTGATTACTGGCTAAACCGGGTGGCACAGGGGAAAGGTGCGGAACTGTGGGATAGAGCCAAGGTGAAGCACATCGCCGAAGACAAGGGGGCATATGCGCTGGATTTGGAAAGGGAGGGCGAGCCCCTGTCGCTGAGAACAAGGTTCCTTATCGGGGCTGATGGCACTCTGTCCCCGGTACGAAGGACTTTGTTTCCGGAGCCGCCGATGAAAGTCCAGATAAACATAAGGCTCTGCTTTCAGGGTAAGCTGGACCTGGAGCCAGACTATGTTCATTACTTCTATTTTCCTGACCTTAACGGCTTTGACGTTAACTTTAAGGGAGATGTTTTCTTACTGGAGATAACTCCCAAACCTGTCCGGGGCGATTGGATTCACCGGGTGCAGCAAGCCGAGGAATGGCTGGCGCGGGATTACGGTTTTGTGCCGGGGAGCCAACCTCTGTGGCGGGATGGCTGCTACGAGCCGGCGATGAGCCGCCCACCATTCCCCGGACCCCATCCCCTGGCTAAGGACAACGCCCTTATAGTGGGTAACGCCGCCGGGCTCAACGTCCCGATGACCGGTGAAGGTATCAACACGGCCATTAAAAGCGGTCTTATGGCTGCCGATGCGGTTATCGAAGCCAGTAAACGGGGCGAAAAAGCCGCCGATTTCTATATCTCAGCCTGCCAGACTCTGCTCTCCACCCTCGAGGGCATGTACCCGCCACCGGGGAAAATACGCCAGGAGTCCGGCAAAGGGATGAAATATTTTATGTCAGCCATTCTGGATATATATTCCAGCTCCATGAACCTCACTTGAGCCACCCCTGAGGAAAGTATGCGGCATATAGAAGATAGCTTTGCGGGGCAGAAGAACTTCAGGCTCCACTACCAGGGCTGGCTGCCGGATAATGAGCCCCGGGCCGTATTGCTGGTAGTCCACGGATTGGCTGAGCACAGCGGCCGCTACCGGAACATCGCCGACTATTTCGTGCCCCGGGGCTACGCTGTCTATGGACTTGACCACCAGGGGCACGGTGAATCAAAGGGGAAACGAGGCTATATTGAGCGGTTTTCTCATTTCGTCGACGACCTGGCAACCTTCTTGAGACTCATTCACCGTAAACACCCTGCCACCAGGGTTTTCCTGGTGGGTCATAGCGTGGGCGGCACCATAGCTACTACCTATGCCATACGCCACCAGAATGATATCGACGGGCTTATCCTTTCCGGGGCAACCCTTAAACCGGGGGCCAGTATCTCGGCGGGAGTCATCATCGTCGCCCGCATACTCTCACTGTTTCTGCCGAAAATGGGACTTGAAGCCATAGATGCCTCAGCCATCAGCCAGAACAAAGCCGTGGTTGATGCCTATATCAACGACCCGCTGGTATATCGAGGCAAGATAAGTGCCCGGCTGGGCGGCGAACTCCTGAAGGCGATGCAGACGCTCTCATCTCAGATGCCCGAAATCCATCTGCCTATCTTGATAATGTACGGCACTGCCGACCGCCTATCGGAACCATCCGGCAGCCAAATGCTTTATGAGAGGGTGAGTTCCAAAGACAAAACGCTGATACCATACGAAGGCTTTCACCACGAGATTTTCAATGAGCCGGAACGGGAGCTGGTATTTGCCGATATGGAGGCGTGGTTAGCCGCCCGTATGTAATCACTAGCCGGAAATGAACTTCGATGATGGCTGTTGAGACAACATCTCCAGTTTCACCTGCTGTCGATAGCCCAGGTTATTGTAGGCACAAAAGGGCACCGTGCGGCCATCAGGCAGCAGTTCATGAACACAGCATTTCATCAACCGCTTGATGTCGAAATTATACTCATCCATAAAACCATGAACCTGCACCACAAAGAAGCGCTCCGCCGATAGCCTGGGGCGGGCTGGCAGGTCAGCCCCGCTGTCGCAGACCAGACCATTAAGAGCCCTGGTGGTCTTATCACTTCCGGCGACCGCCGCCATACTCCACAGCGTATTAAAAACCGACTGAAGTTCGGGAGATAAATCAGGCAACGAGCGGTTGGCGGCATAGTCAATATATTCGTCTACATTCAACAGCCGGGGAATAGGGATGACCTGGTCACCTTTCACCAAAGCGTAGGTGCAGGACGAGCATGTCGGATGGGGACAGGGCACCGGGCGGAAATCATCGACCCGAAAGAGTCCGTCAGTCTGCTCTTCCAGCGCATGTAAAACATCGGTCACCGTAATGCGATTCAATGGTTGAGGGTGATTCCAGCAGCGGCCGGCAAAGGTCACCGGCTGGTAATTGACACCTAATATAGCGTGTTGCGAAATGCTTTAAGTTGACATCAAACTTTGTACCTCCGAAAATATTCCGCCAATTTCCCTTTACAAACACCTCTTATGGTTATATAATTTATATAAGCGGTAAAACTGTAGGATGTAAGCTCTTATAGGTTGCATTATCTTATGGTTTGGTGTATACTGTAATAAGTAATAAAATAAGGGTTACCATAGGACTACCAGGAGGGGTAAAATGAATATAAATATGGATGAGCGTACTGTCAGAGCACAGTTGGTTGAGGTTAAGAAGTATTTGGCTGAAAACGAAGCTGAACGAGAAGTACTACTTAATCTGCTTCGAGGCTATGAGGGTTGGCTACGCCTATACGGTACTAAATCGATAGAATCAGTTAGGCAATTGCCATTATCAAAGTCACCTGATGATAGGGTAAAGAATCCTATGGGCTTCGCCAGAACTGTAATAAAAGTGCTGCAAGATGCTCATGGCGAGCCTATACACTCCGAGGAGATATGGCGCCGTATGCAAGCAGCAGGGTTTGTGTCGAAAGCAAAAGACCCTGCCGGGTGGGTGGATTTTGCGGCTCGAAATAATGGAGCCGTAAAGGTTGAACCACGAACGTGGCGATGGGAAAACGGCAACACTTAATTTGCCAAGTTAGGCAGGCAGAGACAGCTTGCTTGGAATAAAATAGAGGCTGGAAGGTCTCAAGGTTAACGGCCAGCGCCCTTCCAGCCTCGGGAAGTGAGGTTAAAGCCAAATGACTTACCCCAATCGGTCTGTTAAAGTAGCAGCTTGGATGGCAATCCGAGTGCCCTTATTATAACACACGCCCCCGAAAGGGGGCAAATTACGCTTGTTTATCTCCCTTTCTTGGTCTATCCCAATAGGGGCTTTTGCATTTCGGGCACAGGCTGCGCGTAATCTCATGGAAGATATGGTCACGTATCGGTTGCTTGCCAGGCATAATTTACCCCTTATCCCCTATGGTCGATGCCAACGACACGAGCACCGCACCGCGCTGCGCCGCTCTGAGCGTCATAGCGCCAGTGCCGCATCCGATATCAAGCACTTTCCATCCATCATTAATCCGCAAAACCAAACTATCATAGACCTGGCTTACCCTACCCAGGGCAATAAGACTGATGCCCCGGTCATACCTCGAAGGAGCCAATTCCAGCGCCTTCATAAAGACACAGCTCATCTGACTCCATTATAGCGCAATTTTAGCTATATCATTCGGCGGTGCAGAAGAGCCGTAAATACATCCGATGAAAAGACGATGGCACAGGTGATAAGGAACACTCCGAATTCGGGGTTGCCTGGTGGGGATATTGAAACAATTGAACATAAACACTACAATAATTATAGTATGCCGGGGAATTAACCAGCCCGGAAAAGGAGGAGGTGATGAAGATGAAAAGAAATGCCACCGCAATAGGAGCCCCCTTCCCCAGGCACCTCAGCACTATCTGTCCAAAAAAATGCTACAAAGTGGCATGGACACCCTCGCCGTGCTGGAGGTAGCTATCGAGACCTTCCACCTCAAGGATTGTTCATTACTGGGAGATTTGATTATCCGGCATAAGAAGGCGCAGGGCTTGATATAGAGAGGGGAAAGCAATGAACAGCAAAGCTAAAAAGATCAGGTTAATGGTTTTCCTGGTAATAATCATTTCGGGAGCCATACTGTGGTGGGTTCTTGGCTCTGACTCCTCAGATTTATCTACGGATATCTCTACCTCCGGGTTCATTGAGGCTAGAGATGTGTCTATCTCACTGGAGACCGGTGGCCGTATTGCCTATATAGCGGCTGATGAAGGCGATAGTATAAAGGCCGGGGTGACACTGGTTAAGCTGGACGACTCACTGCTCAAAGCTCAGCAGCAGCAGGCTGAGGTCAACGTGAAACTGGCTCAGGCACAGCTTGCCACCGCCATAATATCCCGTGACGGGGCCAAGAAAGCCTGGGAAAACACCCTTGATGTTCAACGTAACCCGCTGGAGCTGGAAGCCAAGATTATCGCCGCCCGGGGCCAGCTTGATATTGCCGGATTGTCTCTGTCCCAGGCTAACGACACTGTCACGCAACTGACCTATCCCTATTCATATTCCACTTTTACCTTTGATGTGCCGGCGGCTCTGGCCGATATTGGTGATGCCCAGCGGCAGGTGAGCGAGGCGCAGGAATTACTGCAGGCAGGCTCAGATTCTACCAAGTTTCAGGAGGGGCTGAACCAGCTCAAAGAAGCGGGGAAAAATCTGGTGGAAGCCAGGGAGCGGTTAGCGCGAGGACAGGGCGACAATGTATTTGAAGAGCAATTCCTGCCCATCAGAGATTTCTGGACGCTTAAAGCCGCTGAACTGCAGGTGAAAAAAGCCGAGTCATCCCTGGCCAATACCCGCCAGACGTTGCAAAACCTGCTGGACATCAGGAACAATCCCCAGGAGATAAATGCCGCCGTAGACCAGGCGCATACCGTCCATCAAACGGCCATAGCCGCGGTAGCGACCGCCGAGAGTCGGGTAGAGCAAAGCCAGGCATCCCTCGCTATAATTGAGGTACAGTTAGCCAAACTCACCGCCAGTTCACCTATTTCAGGAACGGTAGCCGCCCGACATGCCGAAACCGGTGAGATAGCCCAGCCCGGTGCCCCCATCCTGACCATTACCGAGCTGGCGGAAGTAACCCTGACCGCCTACGTGCCGGAAAGCAAAATCGGACTGATAAAACTGGGGCAGGCGGTTTCCGTTTCCATAGATTCATATCCCGGAGAGAGCTTCGCCGGTAAAGTTACCTATCTCTCACCCCGGGCACTGTTTACACCGCGGAACATCCAGTTGAAAGAGGAAAGGGAGAAGATGGTCTTCGCCATCAAAATCAGCCTGGATAACCCCGAGCAAAAGCTGAAACCCGGTATGCCGGCGGATGCCCTGATACTAATCGATGATGAAAGATAGACGGTGAGCCGCCATGAATATGCCAGCTATCGAAGCTAAGGGACTGCAGAAAAGGTATGAGAATGTTCTCGCCGTAAGCGGCCTGGATTTACGGGTTGAGCGGGGGGAGATATTTGGGCTGGTTGGCGCCGACGGCGCCGGTAAGACCACCACCATCCAGATGCTGTGCACGCTTAGTCTCCCCACCGCCGGCACAGCCGCGGTGCTGGGTATGGATACCGTGAAACAGGCGGAGGGCATCAAAGATAAAATCGGCTACATGTCAGAACGGTTCAACCTGTACCCTACCCTGACCGTGGAAGAAAACCTGGACTTTTTCGCCCGGCTGCGCAATATACCGCGCGAGGTGAGTGAGCAGCGCAAGACGGAACTCCTGAGCTTCTGCCGGCTGGAGCCGTTTAGAAAACGGCACGCGGAACACCTCTCCGGCGGCATGCAGAAAAAGCTGGCTCTGGCTT
>JAHJRU010000164.1 GCA_018830745.1 Chloroflexota bacterium | reverse complement strand
CCTGCTAAGTGCTTACCCTGGGTAACTGGGGTCGTGGGTTCGAATCCCACTCCCTCCGCCACATGGAGTTATCCATCCAGCATATACGAAGCGATATGCCCCGTGGAGGGCATACTTTCAACAAACCCACAGGGATAGAACAAGATGCCTAACTATCATATTTGGACTATCGGTTGCCAGATGAACAAGTCGGAATCGGAGCGGCTGGGCGGCTACCTGGAGCAGCTGGGCTTCCAGGCGGTGGCTGCGGCGGAGCAGGCAGATTTAATTGTGCTCAACAGCTGCGTGGTGCGCCAGAGCGCCGAGAACCGGGTGATTAATAAGCTGAGCGCTCTCAGGTCGTTGAAAAGCTTGCGCCCCGACCTGACCCTGGCGGTTACCGGTTGCCTGGTGAACTCTCATCTTGGCCAGCTTAAGCAGAAATTCCCCCACGTCGACTACTTCTTTGAACCCGGGGGGTGCCCGCAGTGGCTGGGCGAGGCTCCGTCATGGCCGGTAGCCCCCGAGCATCCCGCCCCCAGTGTATTTGTGCCCATTATGCAGGGCTGCAATAACTTCTGCACCTATTGCATTGTGCCTTACCGCCGCGGGCGGGAGAGAAGCCGTCCGGTGACCGAACTGGTGGCTGAAGTGAGTGCGCTGGTGTGCCGTGGCGCCAGGGAGGTTACCCTGCTGGGGCAGAACGTGGATTCCTATGGACATGACCTGCCGGAGCAACCTGACCTGGCCGATTTATTGCACGAGCTTAATAACATTGATGGGCTGGCGCGTATTCGCTTCCTGACCAGTCATCCCAAGGACATGACAACGAAACTTATTGATGCCGTCGCCACTCTGGACAAGGTCTGCGAGCATATCAGCCTTCCCCTTCAGGCGGGCGACGATGATATTCTGAAGCTGATGGGACGCGATTATACCGCAGAGAAATACCGCCGGCTCATTGCTGAGATAAGAGATAGCGTATCCGATGTAGCCTTGAGCACCGATATTATCGTCGGTTTTCCCGGTGAGACCGAGGAGCAGTTTGAGCACACCATCGACGTACTGGCGGAGACGGGGTTTGATACCGTACATGTGGCAGCCTACTCGCCCAGGCAGGGGACTATCGCCGCCAGAGAACTTGAGGATAATATTCCACCGCAAGAGAAGCGAAGGCGACTGGACAAGGTGGAGCAGTTGCAGGAGAATGTTGTGGCGGAGATAAATCAACGGCTTCTGGGGCAGACCCTTGAAGTTCTGGTCGAAGGCAAAAAGGAAGATAAGTGGCAGGGTCGCACTCGAACTGGTAAACTGGTATTCTTCAGTGGTGAGGGTGACTGCCGGGGACAACTGGTACAAATTTATATTGAGAAAGCGAGCCCGTGGTCACTTCAGGGCAGCATAGAAGCTAACAACAAATAAGAGGAGGCAAAAGTGGGTAAGGTTAAAATAATCAGTCTGGTATTATTGGTCGGGCTACTAGTGGCAGTGGTATTTAGCGGTGGATGTGTCCCGGCACAAGCGCCGGCTGGCGGCGAAGGCGGTACCGGCCAGTGGACACCTATTATCTTTCTGGCGTTGCTTTTTGGCATCTTCTATTTCCTCATGATTAGACCCCAGCGCAAGAAGCAAAAAGAGCACCAGACGATGGTGGAAGAGCTGACAAAGGGAGAAAAGGTAATAACTGCCGGCGGAATCTACGGTCAGATTGAGAGCATCAGTGAAGACAGTGTGGTGCTGAAAATAGAATCTGGCACGACCATAAGAATTGCCCGGTCCAGTATCGCCGGGAGGCGTCAGCAATAGTTGTTCCCTCGGTTGATACCGTCTGAATCTCGTTATATATAAAACCTATGGGGCTATTTAACGGCTGATTGGGGAAGGACAGGCTGAGATGGAACTCCCTTGGGAACAGGTGGATAACCTCATTAACCTGGCTCTGGCGGAGGACACCGGTTATGGTGACCCCACCAGCGAGTCGCTGATACCGTCGGGGCTTGGAGGCCGCGCAGCCATTCTGGCTAAGGCGAATGGTAGACTGGCGGGCATTGATGTCGTCCGCCATGTCTTTTTGCAGGTTGACCCCTCGCTTACGGTGGAAGTGCTTATCAATGACGGCGCGGAAGTAAAGCCGGGGGACATAATAGCCACCGTCCAGGGAAATGCAGCCAGCATATTCAAAGCAGAGAGGGTAGCCCTGAATTTCCTGCAGCGACTCAGCGGCATAGCTTCTCAGGCGGCGCAGTATGTGGCCAGAGTGCAGGGGCTGGCGGTCAGGATAGTGGATACCCGCAAGACCACCCCCGGTATGAGGATGCTGGAGAAGTATGCCGTGCGTATGGGTGGTGGCCAGAACCATCGCTTTCACCTGGGTGACGCCGTGCTGATTAAGGATAATCATCTGGCGGCACTGCACGCCCTGGGTATGAGCCTGCCGGATATCGTGGCTAAAGCCAGGCAAAATGCCCCCCGGGGCATGGTCGTTGAGGTAGAGGTGAACACCACAGAGGAAGCTTTAGCCGCCGTCGAGGCTGGCGCTGATACGGTAATGCTGGATAATATGGATACGGAGGAGATGCGCCATGCCGTCGGGCTTATCTCAGGCCGGGCTAAGATTGAAGCCTCGGGGGGGATTACCCTGGATAATGTGCGGGAAGTAGCCATGACCGGCGTTGACATTATCTCTATCGGTGCTCTCACCCATTCCTCAAAAGCGCTGGATATCAGCCTTGAGTTTGAGCCGTAGTGGTCTTGCGCCAGGCTTTCCGGGCGCTGACCAGGTAGCTGGTGCGTCGGTCAGCTATCTTTATTTCGCCGAATCCAGCCTCTGTCAGTATAGCCTGCATCTGGCTCCGTTCCGGGATGGTATCGTGAGCCACGGACGGGATATCGGTGTGAATCTCGTTGATGGTAGCCCGACCTGAGGTGTGGCAGATAACCAGTTTACCCCCGCTTTTGATGACCCGGTATATTTCCGCCAGGGCTCCTGGCTTGTCCTGGAAGTGGGGGAAGCTGGAATAACAGACCACGGCGTCAAAGATGCCGTCGCCGAGCGGAATACCGGTGGCATCTGCCAGAAGGTAGGCAATATCGCCGTCAAACCCCTTGGCACGGGCTTTTGCCAGCATCTCTCCGGCTATATCCATAGCTACTATGCCGCCGCTCTGCCCGACCTGGGCCAGGATAAAGGGGAGAAAAACCCCGGTGCCGGTGCCGATGTCCAGCACTCTGGACCTAGGCTTGATATTCAGGCGCCGGGCCATCCGCTTGAGTTTGACGGCGTCCTTTTCGGCGATGTTTTCATCCCACACCGCAGCCATACGATTGAAATAGGCTCTAATGGTGTTGTTCATCTACAACAGGCTTCTCCGGCCAGCTTTTCACCTTTTTCTTGGGGGAAAAAACAAGCGCCAGCAGAAAAACTGCCGATGAAGTGATGACTATGGTGGCGCCACTGGGTATATCGAACAGGTAGGAGAGGAGGAGACCGACCCAGCCCGACAGGACCCCGAAAACGGCCGCCAGCAGGAACATGCGTTTAAGGCTGTAAGTGAGCTGGTAGGCGGCGGCGGCCGGGTTCAGTATCAGGCTGAAGATAAGCAGTCCCCCAATGGAACGGAGCGTGGCGGTTATGGTAGCCCCGGTGAGGAACAGTATGCCATATAGAATGACGGTAGCCGGTATGCCTACGGAAAGAGCCATGTCACGGTTGAAGATGGTGGCTTGAATCTCCTTGTAGAAGGTGAAGACTACTCCCACTACCACCACCGTGACCACTGCCAGAAGTATAATGTCGCCTCTGGTGTTGGTCAGGATACTGCCCCATAATAATTCCAGGGCTCCGGACTTGGTACCCGGCATAAGCCCCATGAAGAGGAAGGCCAGCCCCAGCATCAGGGAGTAGATGACCCCTATCGAGGTCTCGGGATTAAGCTGCCCGCGGTCAGCCAGGGGGCCGATAATAGCCGCCGCCAGCAGGCTTAAACCGAAGGCACCAATCAGGGGATTGAAGCCCAGCCATAGCCCGAGCAGCGCCCCGGCAAAAGCGGCGTGCGACATACCCACGCCGATAAAGGGCATGTGCTTCAGCACCACGAAGACGCCAATGGTGGCGCAGGCGATACCGCCCAGGAAGGCGGATAGGAGGGCATTTTGCATGAATTGGTAGCCAAAGATAGACAGGTCCAACTCAACTCCTCAGGATTAAACCAGAATGGTCTCCCGGCGCCTCCGCGCTACTGCGGAGACGGGCATTTCATATAATCGGCTGAGGGCTTCATCGGTGAGAAGTTCTTTGGGGGAACCGTCATCCCAGATAAGCCCGTCTTTCATCAGCACCACCCGGTCGCAGGTTATCGGCAGGCATTTGAGGTCATGGGTGACAAAGAGGGTGGTGAGGTGGCGCAAATCGTGAATCCGTTTAACCAGTTCCAGTATCTCACTTTGTGCCTTCCAGTCCAGTGAAGCGGTGGGCTCATCGAGCAGGAAGATTTCCGGCTCCTGAGCCAGACAGCGGGCGATGGATACCCGTTGTTGCTCGCCGCCGGAAAGGTGGCCAATCGGTCGCCGCGCCAGTTGTGCCATATCCACCAGCTCCAGCGCTTTGTCCACCACCGCCCAGTCATGCTTGCCCGGTCTTCTGAGCCAGCCCAGGAGCCCGTAGCGGCCAATCATTACCACCTCGCGGACATTAACCGGCATCCGGGGGTCTATCTGCTCCACCTGGGGCACATAGCCTACCTTCTTTCTAAGCGAATGGCCGTTGCCTGGCTTGATGTGGTGCCCCAGTACCGCTACCTGTCCGCTGAGCAAACGGCCCAGCCCGTTGACTATGGTAAGCAGGGTGGTCTTGCCGGCACCGTTTGGGCCTACTATGCCCACGAACTCTCCCGCGGTTACTTTAAGGGAAACCCCCCGCAGGGCAATGTCCTCCCGGTAGGAGACCACGGCATTCTCAATATCAATCACTGTTTTATGCATTTTAATGACCCTGCCTTTTATGGGCTAGTTAGCTATGGCCTCCAGTATCAGCTCAATGTTTCGGTCGATGGCTTTTTCCCATGTCTCGGTGTTATCCAAGCCCCCGGGGAAATTGGAGAGTATGGTTCTCCTGGCGCCCAGTTCCTCAGCTATGCCGGCGCCGGCGTCATGGCCGCTCTGCAGGTTATCTATTATCACCGTTACGCCGGCAGATTTACCCTTATCAACCAGTTCCTTCAGCCCCTGTGGCGTAAGAGAGTCGGGAGGGCCAAAGGTAGCCACCACGTTGAGGCCGGTCCATTTGGCGAATCCAGCCTGTTTTTCTTCACACAGGACATTGACCCCTCCGAGGTTCTCCTCGGCCAGCTTCTTTTTTATTTCAGCGCTTTTAGCCTCAATCATGGCTTTTTGCTCGGTGGCGCGTTCCTGGTAGAAAGAGCTGCTTGGAGCATCCGCCTGAGACAGGATGGCGGTCAGTGCGTCTACCGCCTTTAGCTGTACCGGCGGCGTCATCCAGTTGCCGGGGATGTCTATCCTGTGCACGGCGAGACGCGGGTTATTGGCTGAGGCGATTAAGTCCTCAGCGAACTTCTCCCCCTGCCAGCCGTGCATCAGGAAGAGGTCGGCATCAGCCAGCTTCCGGATATCACCGGGCTTGAGATCAAAGTGCCCCGGGCATTGCGCCGGCGGAATAATGTTAACTACATTCACCCGGTTGCCGCCCGCCCGCTCCACGATAGAAGCCAGTAAGGAAGTGCTGGTAACTACCTTGAGTCCGTCGGCGCTTGACGTGGAGCAAGCCGGTGCCAGCAGCATTATCAGGCTTATCACCAGGATAATAGGAACCATTGTTTTGGATTTATTCAACATTTAAAACACCCTCCTTTTAATCTTCCTCAAGCCTGTTTATTCCCCGCAGGTTTCTATAGCTGATAACCGTATTGAATATTTCAGCCGCCATTAGCTCGGAAAGAGAAATAAGCCGGAGATAAATCCGGTGTGCCATATGATATATACGCCGAGGGTCACGCTGATAATCCCGGCGGCTCCCTGCACCCACGTGTGCATTTGGCGTGAGAACCCGGCGGTAAGTTTAAAGGGGAGTCCGATAAGCCCGCTGAAGAACAGCATACCCAGCATGGAGCCGATACCGAAGACGAGCAGAAAGACTAAGCCCTGAGCCACCGATGACATGGTGCTGAGCACCAATAAGGTGAGTGCCCCGCTCCCCGCCAGACCGTGAACCATACCAATTAGCAGGGGTCTCCTGAGGTGCTGGTGGCTATGGGCGGGGGTATTCTGGTGAGAATGATTGTGGAAGTGAGATTTATCTTCGTGCTGGTGCCAGTGGACATGGGACCTCCGCGTTATTACCTGTCTTATAATGGGTACGCCCAGTAGAACCAGAAGAACGCCGACCAGAAATTCCATGGACAGAGCGAGCCTGTCGGGGATAGTTAGTTTTAGGACTATCACGGCAAAGCCGGCAGCAAAGAGGGTAATGGTGTGCCCTATGCCCCAGCTCAGCCCTACCAAGGCTGAGCGCAGGAGACTGCGACTGCGGCTGACAATGGCGGTTACCGCCACTATATGGTCAGCATCCAGGGCATGCTTAACTCCCAGCAAAAAGCCAAAGAGCAGAGCGGTCAATATAGTTGCTTCCGGCATATAGGTATCCCCTCCCCAGCCATTTCAGGCGACCCCATACAATTGCAATAATGCAAAAGGTGACTAAATAATTTTTACTGGCGACACTTTATGCAGCGACCGAAGATGCCCAGGTGCCGGAGGTCGGCGGTAAAATCGTACTGGCGTAGTAAGGCATCCTTAAGTGGCGATAGTGCCGCCTCATCAAGGTCGACGACGGTCCCGCATTCCTGGCAGATGAGGTGATGGTGTCGGCCCTTATCTGCCGGGTGATACCTGACCCGACCTCCCCCAAGGTCAGTCTCGGTTACCAGTCCGAGCTGCTCCAGCAGTTCCAGGGTGCGGTAGATAGTTGAGATATTGATGTTGGGATACTTGCCCAACACCTGGGAATAGATTTCCTCGGCGCTGATGTGGTCGTGGCTGTTTTCAATGGCGGATGCAATCATCAAGCGCTGAGGTGTCAGGCGGTACCCCAGGTTCTTCAGTTCGTCAACTATGCCACGGGTAGATTCCATTGGGGAAAGTATACCAGAGGGAGGGCGTTATTGCAACTGATTGTAATTAAGACTGGTTTCAGTTGCCACTGCTTTCGAACTTTTCCCGGCTGTCAAGCATTATGGTTACCGGGCCGTCATTGTGGATTTCCACCAGCATATGCTCCTGGAAGCGGCCGGTGGCTACCTTCAGCCCGGTGGCGTGGGCTTGCTCCACAAAGCGGTCGCACAGTTCTCTGGCTTTCTCCGGAGGGGCAGCATCGACGAAACTGGGGCGGCGGCCCTTCCTGGTATCGGAGAGAAGGGTGAACTGGCTTACCACCAGTAGTTCGCCCTTGATTTCGAGGGCTGAGAGGTTGAATTTACCTTCTTCGTCGGAGAAAATACGCAGGTTGGTCGTTTTTTGGGCCAGGTAATCGGCGTCTTTTTCCGTGTCTCCGTCCGCCACCCCCAGCAATATCACCAGTCCCTGCCCTATACTGCCCACCGCCTCGCCGCCAACACTGACCGAAGCCCTGGTGACCCGCTGGACCAGCGCTTTCACCTATTCCACCTTGCTTTCGCTTTTCTGGGATGAGGGCTGCTTATCTGCATCGCCGCTCTTCTCTGGTGTGGGCTGTTTAGCTGTACTGGTGCTTTTACTAGATGAGGACGGCTTACCGGTATCACCGCTTTTACGGTGGTCGGTAACGTAAAAACCGCTCCCCTTGAAAATGATGGGAACGGAGTGGATTACCCGGCGGGCTTTGCCCTGACACTTGGGACAGATATTTACCGGTTCT
>JAHJRU010000021.1 GCA_018830745.1 Chloroflexota bacterium | reverse complement strand
TGTATCCAGGGCTCTTTTAAACTCGATGGTGGTAAACCCTCCTTCTTCCTTACCGGCGAATTCGAGGACATCATCGGTTCCGCCAAGTTGGGTATCGGGCGGATGCGGGCCAAAATCACCGGTGCTGAAGAGGTCATAAACCGTGGTCTCACCATCTTTAACGAAGCCAAACACCATGTCCGCGTCCTTCATTTTGGAGCCCGGTTGAACCGCCACCGCTACAAAGCCACTGGTCTTGGCTTTCATGCCAACATAGATAAACTGGTCATCACTTGTCCAGTGGACTTCATAGTTGCCATATGTATTGCTCCCGGTATACTCGTTCGGGCGGATAACGCCATCGGCCGCCCAGTCGGCTTTGGGTGAAGGCGTGGATGGCGTCGGGCTAGCGCAAGCACCTAGCCCGACCAAGGCAGTGACCGCCAAGAAACAAACCATTTTCCGGGTAAAACCCGTGTAACTGCTCATGGTGTCGTCTCCACGTTATATCTACCAGTTTAATCCCATTGTCTATCCCCGCATAGCGTTTGTCAACTGGGGGGCGGGTAGGAAAAAACCTATTATGGCTAACCAGCTCAGGAGTTGCTGACCTTTATCTCTTGCCGTGGAAGAGCTCACTGCCGGCCCCCGGGTACACCAATCTTTCCGCTATTGGGGTCGGGCTCACCACTTTGGGCCACTTTTCTGACTGCGGCTCCGGTCCCTCCAGGGCTATCAGGGATGGGGCGCGGTCTCCCATCTGGGTTTCCTGGCGGATATCGATTCCTTCGACGTTGTGGGAGAACTCTATGGGAATGCCATTGGGGTCATAGGTGTAGATGGAGTGGATAAATCCGTGGTCAATCACATCTGATACGTGGAACCCGGCGGCTTGCAGTTTATCCGTCAGCTCCCACAGGTCATCTTCGGTCTCAACACCGAATGAAACGTGGTCAAAGATAAAGGGGCCCTTGACCGGCTGGCCGTGCACTTTATTTGGCACCGGCTCGACACCTGACCATTCGAAAAAGGCTAAGAGGTCGGTGTCAGAAATCTGTAAGAAGTAGTGCCGGTAACCGGGCTGACCAACGCCAGCCACGAGTCGCATGCCAAGCAGGTCCCGCCAGAAACGAATGGTACCGTCCATATCCCCGGTAGCCATAGCCAAATGGTTGACTCCATTGAATTTAACCATATTCCCCTCCTCTAGATGTCTCTATAAATAATTGTAGCACTTTTCCGTAGAGGGTAAGATAATTAGAGTGGCTCAACGGCTGGAAAGATACCAGAGTCTCCACTGTCAGCCAGAGGTTTGACAGCTAATAGGGGTGAAAGCAAGGGGTAATCGACTGTCTATGCCGGGCCAATATCTACTTCCTGGGGCAGTTTCCGGCTCAGGATTTCCACGGCTTCAGCCACCATATCATCCACTATTTGCCGGGAGCTTTTAAGTTCCTTGATCATGCCGGCAATCTGTCCCGCCGGAGCCCAGGGGTGGTATTCCTTCATCTGCTTTTGGCGTACGCCTTCCTGGAGGTCACCTATCAGCACGCACTGGAAAGGCCATTGCTTGATAATCGGTCCCCTCTCCTCCTCCCACTTCTGAACCAGTTTATTACTTAGATTGCGGAGTGTCTTGCCGGTGATGACGCGGGTTATACGCGGGTCGTCCTCGGTGGCGTCAAGTATCTTCTGCTTGCGCAGGTCGATTTCCCACTGGGTGTAAATCCCGTCCTCGATGTGGTCAACACAGGCTTCGTGGCTGACGGCAAAAGCTGTTCCGCACCATACGCCAACAGCCCCCAGAGCCAGGGATGCTACCAGCCCCCTGCCGTCGGCGATGCCGCCGGCAGCTACTACGGGGGTGGGATGAACGGCATCAACCACCTGGGGTATGAGTGCCAGGGTGCCAATTCTGCCCGTGTGTCCGCCTCCTTCATGCCCCTGGGCAATGATGATATCTACCCCGACTTCGGCCACCTGGCGCGCTTCCTTTACGTTACCCACCAGCCCCATCACCGTCATCCCATTTGCATGGGCTTGAGGCAGCATCCATTCCGGGTTACCCAGCGCCGATACCAGTACTGGCACTTTTTCTTCTATACATACCTGAAATTGCTCCTCGATGATTTGCCGCGAGGCTATCATGGTATCGGTTCTTCCGGTAGCTTCGGGAATCCCGATTTCCTTTCTTACCTTGCCGGCGAAGTCCATACTTTCTGCTGGCATTTGCTCACGTACCTCATCCATGGTCAACGATTTGGGAAGCGATTTGACGAAGATGGTGTCTACCGCAAAGGGTTTATCGGTGAGCGCCTTGGTCTTCCTTATCCACCGGCGAAGCTCATCCGGCAGCAGGTCAATAGCTGCTATCACGCCCAGTCCACCGGCATTGGATACGGCGGCGGCAAGGGTGGGACCGGAAACAGTACCCATACCGGCCTGGATGATAGGGTATTTAATACCCAGCATATCGCATAGCTTGGTGCGCAGTATTTTCTCACTCCGGGTAGTTGCCATAAGGACAGCCTCCATTACTATATTGGTAAAAGGGAAGGGGCAGAGGTCAGTTTCCTCTACTCTGTGTGCCCTATATTATTATGAGGAATAGGGGCGGTGGAGTCAAATTATGGTGTGGCAACTACGGGTGAGCGGAAGGTGAAGCTAAATAGTCAGGGTACCCAGATGGGCACCCTGCTTTTGGGAGTCAGAAATGATATTAATTTATCCGGCCAGCGCCTCACCCAACGCTGCTCACTCTTCTTCAACGATGCCATCCCTAAGCGTACTGGCGTTAGAGATGGGTATGGGGTTGCAGCTATCTGTTATGGGATCATACATCAAGCGGAAGGAGCAGTGTCTGCCCATAGCCGCCATAGCGTCCCATCCCTGGATGAAGTAGGAGCACTCATCGTTCAAACATATATACATGAACTCGTTGGGCCACTCGGTGAAAACCGTCTGTGGCACCTGCCATTTCTTTAGCTTTTCTCCACAATAGGGACAGCAGAAAGTGGTTTTTACGTCCCTTTTCCTCTGTGCGACCTCTTCTTTGCTCGGCGGTTCGCCGTGCGTTGGCTTCTCCATGGTCTCTGACATTTTACCGCTTGCTCCATTTTATTGACACGTACATTTCCATTATATTTAATACTATTTTAGCCGATCATGTGATGCCTGTATGCGACCTGTGTCTCATGCGCGTTCGCCTGAGATACGCTCTATTTAGCTGACCTGGTTAGTCATACCAGCCAAAGTCGTTTATGGCTTTCTTGAGCATGTATACATTGTATGGCGGTGCCATGGGCGGAAGCTCGCAGCCGGGACAGAGGATGAAGCCGCTGGGGGCATACTTTGCCTTTTCAATGCATTGCCTGGCCAGTTCGTAGACCTGCTGCGGGGTTCCGTTCTGTATCATCGCGGGCTCGACGTTGCCCACGATGATGTATTTATCACCGAAATACTTAATAGCCGTATTCAGGTCAACCTGATGGCCAACGCTGACAAAACCCGCTTTGCCCAGGGGAATCTGAGCCAGATAAGGGAGGTTCAGGTTCTGCTCGCCGCAATAATGACAGTAGAAACGTCTGACTCCCATAGCCAGTACCTTTTCGCAAAGCTCCTTTAGATAGGGAAAGGCAAACTCCTCAAACTGTTTGGGGGAAATGACGTCGTTTGACTCGGCTGGGGTGGGCACGAGGGGGGTAACCCGCTGTGCGCCGAAGGTGTCCACCCAGTATTGGGCTATCTGGAGGCAGAAGTCCGTGCTTAACCGCAGCAGTCGGTGGGCCAGTTCAGGCTTTTTCATCATCCAGCGGCAGAGCTGGTCCAGGCCGCAGAGATTGCCCGCCCAGGTAAAGGGGCTGCCGATGGTGAACATGATGGGGCGCTGGTGCTGCTGGCACAGCCGGGATAACTCCATTGCCAGCTGGATGGAGGGGGCAGTCTTCACATCGGGTACTTCCAGCCGTATAACGTCTGCTTCTGATTCTACTGGAAAGCGTTCCGGTTCCGGGACTTGCTGCCACCGGCTGGTGGGGAACTTAATCCCGCCGCCGAAGTCCCAGGCGATGGACATGGAGAAGGAGTAGGATGGTCCGCTATCGCTGCCGTACATTTCCTGCGTCCATACTTGTGCCCAAAAGCTCTTTTCCGGGTCGTCAAAGATATGGGCAATGGGGTAGCCGGCAATCCGGGCACAGAACCCCAGGGCGGAGAGGGTGAGGGGGACCCTATCGGGCCGCTGTCCCAGCGCCAGCGCCTTCATGCGTTCCCTGGTGGTCATCGTCTCCTGCCTGCGGTTTCCTGTTCCGGTCATATCTCTCTGCCTTTTAAAGTACGGCTGGCTTCTTTTCCAGCGCAATTTCACCCTGCTTGTTGGTTATGAAAAGGTTAGCCTGCCAGTCAGCGTCTTCATCGGGGTAATCCTCGCGGAAGTGAGCGCCGCGGCTTTCTTTTCTCTCCAGGGCGGCTCGGGTGATCATATCGGCTACCAGGAGCATATTATCTAACTCCAGGCGACTTATCAGGCTCTTAATATCAGCCGTCCGGACCATCCCTGCCCGTGAGCGAAGGTCTTTTATCTTGTCCCGGGCATCCATAAGTCCGGACTGGTTACGAATTATGCCGACCTTAAGCCAGGTCACCTCTTTGAGGGAGCGAAGGAGGTCTCTGGTGTTCCCTTGCTCTTCACCCAGTAAGGATTCCAGGCGGGCTTTCTCCGCATCTATCTCGGCCGGGTCGGGTTTTCTTGGAGGGGTCTCTTTAGCCTGGTGGGCAGCGCTCTCACCGGCTAGTGCTCCCATGGCGAAGCACTCGGAAAGGGCATTGCCGGCCAGGCGGTTGGCGCCGTGGGCACCGCCGACCACTTCCCCGCAGGCAAGCAGGCCGGGGATACCTGTGCTGGTGCTGGCATCGGTGACCAAGCCCCCAATAGTAAAGTGAACGGTGGGTGCCACTATAAATTCTCGCTTCTCATCAGGGGCGCTAGCCGGGAGCAGGTGGCGGAGTCGGTGGATAGTATCATCGGTGAGCGGATTGAGGTCCATAATCATCCCACCATCCACGTCATTTCCCGCTAAGAGCTCTCTCATCATGGCCTGGGCCAGGCGGTCTCGTGTCATCAGCATGGGGTCCTGCAGGCCGTGTTTGACTATCACATCCTCGCCGTGGGAATTCCTGATGATGGCTCCGTACCGAAAGACAAAGGTCTCATAAATAATCATCCTGATTCCCAGGATAGCCGTGGGGTAAAACTGGACGAACTCCATATCTCTCAGAGGGACCCCGGTGTGGAAGCCCAGGGCGTAGCCGTCACCCGTCATGCCAACGGCGTTATTGGTGTGGAGGTATACCTGTCCGGCACCACCGGTTGCCAGCACTATCACCTGTGCCTGGAAGATAAGAAGGCGTCCGCCCCGGTCAATTCCCACGGCGCCCGCCACTTCCCCGTTTTTGGTCAGGAGACGGCTGATAAATACCCTCTCCATGAACTTCACCCCCGTTTTAGCGGCGTACTCCTTGAGGGGGAGAGTAAATACCGTTCCTATGCGTTTTTCCCCATAGAAGTGGCGGGGATAAGAGTGTCCCGGTGCCCGGCTAATAGAAAGCCGTTCTCCGTCCTTCTGGAAAGGAACGCCATATTTTTGCAGGAGGGATACCTCGCCGACTATCCTCTGGGTGAATTTTCTCACGAGGTTGGGATCGTTGATGAAGCGGCCACCTTCCATAATGTCCTTCTTATGCATATCAGGATTGTCGCTGGCATCGCGCTCCCCGGTAGCTGCGGCAAAGGCTGCCCCGGCGAGAGCCGTGTTATTGCCTAAACCCATCTGGGACTTGGAGACAAGGAGGACGGAGGCTCCCTGTTGTCGTGCCCTGATAGCCGCCTCAAGGCCAGCGGCGCCGCTACCGATTACCAGGACATCACAGGTGATATATTCCGGTTCTTTTAAACCCATTCCAGCTTCACTCCTTTGTTAAGCGTTTTGGCCGGCTAGTAGGGCAGCTTGAGCGTGTTTTCCCGGGATATCAGGAAGGCGGCACTGCCTTCTATTACCGCCGTGCCCTGTTGATTCCTGGTGGTCAGGTCGAACCGGACCATGCCACCGTCGTACTTGGTGCTTGGTTTCTTGTCGGCTACCTCAACCTCGACATAAAGCGTATCGCCCACGCCAAAGGGCGCTTTAAACTGGAATGACAAATCCAGGAAGGCTATAGCCGTCCCCGCCAGGAGATGGCCGATGGGTGTCACCGAGATAGCCGCCATAAACTGACCGTGAGGCACCATCCCCCCAACCTTCGCGCCGGTGGTGGTTGTTTTAGCGTATTCCTGGTTCATATGAAGGGGATTAAAATCGCCACTGAGACCGGCCCAGGCGACAACGTGCGCTTCGGTGATGGTCACCAGGGGGAACACCATCTTTTCCCCGACGGTGAATTCATCGAACGTTTTGGCCAGACTGGTGATTGCCATTGATAGTGCCTCCTCTAAAGGGTGAGCTTTATTACTCCAGCGTCAGTCCTTCGTTGAGCGCTTCGGTCACCTGGATTAACTCGCTGTAAGGAGGGCGCGGTATGGAATCGCCCAGTTCTTCCAGAATTTTTATTGCCCATGGTTTGGGGGAAGTTATACCCACCAGCGATTTCAGCCAGAGGACATCTCCACCCTCAATCCTGTCGGAGGAACTGGCAACTATGGCTTTGACTATGCGGCAGTCATACTTCCGGGGGCCCGGAGTCAGGTCCTTTATCGCCAGTTTAATCTCCTGGCCTTCGGGCAATCCCTGGGGGGCACTTACGAAGGTTGAATATTCTTTGACCATTTTATCCCTCCATTCAATGACACTTAACTAGAGCCCGTACTCGCTCCAGTTGGCTAAGACCCTGTCTCTGATTTCCTGGGGGTAAATCGTGTTAAAGGATGCTTTGACCGGTATCTGGTCTTTGGGCCAGTGAGATGGCCAGGTGCAGTCGAACACTGCCACAGCCCCGATGGAGTGCTTTTTTTCCTCGGCGTCATCGCACGGCGAGAAGGGGTTGCCGGTTCCCGGAGGGGTGTCTTTCAGAAATATCCCGCGGGTGGAGTGGCACTTGACAGAAAGGGCGTGGATAACCTGGCGCATGTCAAAGACATCCACATCATCGTCAACCACGATGATTTTAGAAATCCAGGCTCTCCGCCGGCCTATAGCGTTGCCTATCGTCTGAGCCACCTCGTTACCGCCTTTTTTGACACTGACTATAGCCATGAAGGCGGCTCCTTCGGGCGGGACGTAGCAGTCAACTACGGGCACGCCGGCTTGCTCTACTCGCCTCTTCACCGATACGGCCGTGCTAAGGCAGCCCCCGACATGGCTGTCATCGGGGGGCACCCCCAGATTGGACATGGTGAGAATGGGTGAGTTTCGGTAGGTGATAGCGGTTACCCGGCAATAAAGTTTTGGCTCAAAACCTCTGGAGCGGTAACCGGGATACTCACCGAAGGGTCCTTCGGCGGCACTCACATCGGGTAATATCTCTCCTTCTATTACGATTTCCGCGTGAGCCGGAACCAGGAGGTCGTTGGTCTCACATTTTATCAATTCCACCGGCTCCTGGCGCAGTCCACCGGCTAAATCTGCCTCGTTTCTGCCTACGGCGTAGCCGGCTGAGGCGGCTATGCTGGAGAGGGGATCAGCCCCAACGACAGCGGCTACGGGCAGGGGCAGTTTTTGGGGTAGGTACTGCTGGCGCAGGACCATGCCCAGGTTACTGCCCGGGGCGGGGGACATAGCTAAAGACCGCTGATTATTAACATGAAAACGGTACATTCCCCAGTTTGCCCATTCATTATCCAGGTCCTTGCTGGCTACGAAACCCCAGGTGCCGATGTATCTACCCCCGTCGCCATCGTGGCACATGGGTGATGGAAGACGGTAAAGGTCAATATCGTCTCCCAGCAGGATATTTTCCTTACAGGGCCCATTCTTAACCACCACTGGGGGTATCGAATCCTCTTCCCGTCGCTCATATTCATCATAGATTGTTTTAATGGGAGTATCAGCCGGAAGCCCCATGGCGATGGCTACTCTTCGGTAGGTAGCCACCGGCGCGGCAAAAATGCGGTATCCCTCGGGGTAATCCTTTATTTTTTGGAAAAGGATGGCCGGTCCGGAAAGCTCGCAAGCCCGCCGGGAGATAGCCCCGGCCTCCATATCCCAGTCCACCTCTTTCTTAACCACGACCACGTCACCAGTCTTCTCCAGAGCTTCGATGAACTCACGGTTGTCCTTAAATGCCATATCTACCTCCTGGTCTTTTTAATGGTGACTATATAATAACCTTTTGCCTATGGTGGTAGCAACAATGATTTCTCAAGAGAGAAAAAGTCATTGACCATATGCTTTAGCGGTGCTAACATCTGAATACGGTCATACCCGGCAATTGACAATTACAGATGAGGAGCAACACTTAATAATAAAAGGAGGTGCGTTATGGATATAGTTGAGAACCTGGTCAAGACAACCCTGGGAGAAATTGAGAAGGTGCTGAGCACCAAGACCGTGGTGGGGGAGCCGATATCCGTGGGAGGGACAACCATTATTCCCCTGATATGCGTTGGCTTTGGTTTCGGCGCCGGCGGTGGCGAGGCTAAGGGCGAAGCCAAACAAAAGGGAGAGGGCGCCGGTGGCGGCACCGGAGGTGGTGCCGGGGTCAAGCCGATTGCGCTGATTATCATCGATAAGGAAGGCGTCCGGGTGGAGTCAATCAAGGGGAGCATAGCTTCGGCAATAGAGAAGATAGGCGAGACTATACCCCACATGATTGAGAAATGTATGGATATGTGTGCCCAGAAATGGGAGGAGCGGAAGAAGGAAGGATAACGGTAGTTGTGGGTTTTGCTTACGCTGGCCAGCCTGGCGGCGCTATTGCTATTTCTCCTTTGCGTGCCGCTTGAACTGGTCTTTGAGCTGGAGGTAAACGGCCGGGCGAAGTTTGGCCTGAGGCTGGTATGGTTTTTTGGCCTCATCAGTCAGGAAGTGAAGAAGGGTAAGAAAAAGCCGAAGGAAGAGAAAGATAAAGTTGCTGACCAGCGTAAGCCTGCCGGGGGAAAGAAAAAGGCCGGGGACATAAAGACAGTATTCCAAATCCTGCGGACCAGAGGTCTGCTCAGGCATGTAATCAGGTTATTCCGGGGTATTATCCGCAGCTTCAGGATTAAAGAACTCAGCGTAAACCTCCGGCTGGGTCTGGATAACCCGGCGGATACCGGACTTCTCTTTGCCGTCATTGGGCCGGCGATGCCCTTTCTCCGTTCCTCTCGATTTCATCAGGTTGCTCTGGAGCCTTCTTTTGGTGGGGCTGTCTGCCAGGGCAGCTTGCGTGGGGTGGTGGGCTTGCAGCCTGTCCGTTTGATACCACCGGTAACTGGATTCATCTTCTCCCCAAGCATGATAAGGGTAATCAAGACCTTGATAATGAGTAAATGGAAAAGCGGGAAGTAGTAGTTGATAGCCCGGTGACCGCCGGCGGAGTTACGGTCATTCCGGTGGTCAAGGTTTCTTTACATCATTGGCGTGGTAAGCGCGGCACCTCGTTCTATGGTGAAAAGAGGCCGGTAAGCCTGGTGGTGGTTACCCCGTCAGCCCGGAGAGCGTTCCGTATAACCGGAGAAGAGATTGCGCTGGAACAGTTAATGCAGGAAGTGCCCGATATCGCAGGAGTTCTTGGAGCAATTTAGTCGTGTTCAAAATCTTTGGCTCACCAGGCTGTTCGTTTCAGTTTTTATTGCCCTTGCGAGGGAAAGGGTTTATAATTATCAAATCAGCTCCCTGAAAGGAAATCACTATCAAGAAATCTAACTTCCGTTGGGTTTCCAGTTTAAAACTTTGGCTTTCCAGTATGGTGCCGCTCTTTGTGCTGGCGCACTTCAGCCACCACCTGGTGACCGCATTACCCTCACCGCTTACTCCCTATATTCGCGATGAATTCTCCCTTGATTACACCCAGGCTGGATGGGTGATTTCCGCCTTCACCCTGGCGTATGGCATAGGCCAGCTGCCGGCGGGCTGGCTGGCAGACCGTATTGGACCCCGTATTATGCTTACCATAGGTATATGCGGCGTGGCGGTGGCCGCCTTTTTGATAGGGCTCTCCCAGACCTATATTATGATGCTCGTGTTTCTGGCGCTTATGGGTTTAGCCGGAGGAGGTTACCACCCGTCCGCTCCCCCGGTAATCGCATCAGCAGTGGGGATGGAGAACCGCGGCCGGGCCCTGGGACTGCACATGATTGGCGGCAGCCTCAGTTTCTTCTTGGCACCGATTATCGCCGCGGAAATTGCGGAGGTCTGGAGCTGGCGGGGGTCATTCATCGGGCTGGCGATACCGGCTATGCTCTTCGGCATAGTGTTTTATATACTCCTGGGTCGTCGCCTTACCGCGTCTAGGGCAGCGAATAAGGCAGCAGTTAGTCAGATAGAAGCGCCGTCCCCGCCGGGCCGCTGGCGCCGCCTGGTATGGTTTATCATTCTCAGCACGTCCACCCAGGCGGTGACGTTTTCCGTAATCGCATTCATCCCCTTGTTTCTGGTAGACCACTTCGGTGTTAGCCAGGCGGCGGGGGCACGAGCAATAGCTTTTATCTATTTCTGCGGACTCTGGGTCAGTCCTATAGCCGGGTATCTCTCCGACCGTCTGGGCCGGGTGCCGGTGGTACTGGCGGCAGCCTTTATGGTCGGCCCTGTCCTTTACCTGCTGAATGTAGTGCCTTACGGAATAGGTATTAGTACATTAATGAATTTAACGAACTATTTACTGCGGTTTGGAATAGATATCAGCATCTTAGCGGACTTAGTACCTTATGGAATAGGCATCGCCGCATTACTGATTCTTATCGGCGTCTTTCTCTACGTTCGAATGCCGGTATCGGAATCGTACATTCTTGGCCAGGTTTCGGAGAGAAACCGTTCGACTATACTTGGCATCTACTTCTTGGGCAGTATGGAGGGGGCGGGTATATTAACGCCGGTTATGGGGAAGCTCATCGATAATTTTGGTTTCGCTACCAGTTTCTCCATTGCCGGGGCTACCGTGCTGGGGATAACCATCCTATGCTCCTTTTTCCTGTGGGGAGATAGGAGCTAATCACGCTTATTACGGTGAGTTCACTATAATTCCGATGGGGCAATGGTCGGAACCCATTACGTCGGACATTATAAAAGCCCGGGAGACTGAGTTTACCAGATTCTCGGTAACGAAGAAGTAGTCAATTCTCCACCCCACATTCCTTGCCCGGGCTCCGGTTTTCATATCCCACCAGGTATATTGATGAGGCTCCTGGTTGAAGTGGCGAAAGGTATCGATGTAGCCGTGAGCCACCAGCTTGTCCATCCAGTCCCGCTCTATGGGCAGAAACCCTGATACTTTGGCGTTTTCCTTAGGTCTGGCCAGGTCTATTTCTTTATGAGCCGT
Organism: Chloroflexota bacterium; assembly: GCA_018830745.1. Classification (GTDB taxonomy): domain Bacteria; phylum Chloroflexota; class Dehalococcoidia; order Dehalococcoidales; family JAHJRU01; genus JAHJRU01. The sequence continues at coordinate 11,588 of JAHJRU010000021.1, read as the reverse complement.
GTTGTAGTCGCCGCAGATGATGAGCTTAGTTCCTTTAGCTTTAAGGAAGTCCGCAAAGTCGAGAAAAGCATCATAGAAGTCGAGCTTGTATTGCAGCCGGATGTTATCCTTTTTGCCGTTAGGGAAATATATGTTGCACAGGGTGAATTCAGGGTACTCGGTGATGATGACCCTGCCCTCGGTGTCAAACTCCGGGGCACCGAAATCATACTCTACCAGGCGCGGTGGCTCTTTACTGAAGGTGGCTACGCCACTGTAGCCTTTTCTTTCCGGGTTATTCCAGTAGGAATGATAGCCGCGTGGTTCTCGCAGGTCTTCGCTGAGCTGCTCCGGGCGGGCTTTTGTTTCCTGAAGGCATAGAATATCGGGCGATTCGGCGTACAGCCATTCCAGGAAGCCTTTTCCCTGTACGGCCCTGATTCCGTTAACATTCCAGGACAGTATTCTAGTCTCTTTCACGGTGAAACCTTTCATGAATTGGCAATTATGAGGCTGTTATGGGGCAGACAGCTTCTCCACGTACCGCTGGTTTATGAATGCCTGTAGCCGCTCAGGCACCTTCTCACGGGATATTCCGGCGTAGTTTTTGATTTCTTCGATTGTTACAGCCCCGTTATCGTATAAATAATCAAGGATTTCGTAACCCTCGAACTTAGCCGTGGCGGGATTTTCGCGTATTCTCATGAATCGCCATTTGCCTTCCTGAGTTAGCATATATCTGTTGGTCGACTCGAATGCCATTTATAAAGCTCCCGAAAGCAAATAAAAAGGCGTCATATTTTCACATACCGGAGGACTCCATTCTACCATTCCTGGCGCGGTTGTCAATACTGCCAGCGAGCCACTGGCGTTAGTGTTCGACGGTGTGGTAAATTATCTCTGGTTTGATGATAACGTGGTGAGCGGTGAAACGGAGGTGCTCAATGGAAGCGCTGGAAGCTATCAAGACAAGGCGAAGCATACGGAAATTCCGGAGTGACCCGGTGCCGGAGGAGATATTGGAGCAAATTCTCGATGCCGCCCGGTGGGCACCCTCGGCGAAGAATTCTCAAACCTGGAAGTTTATTGTCATAAAGGACTTAAAGATTATAACTGATATTGCGGAGGTGCTCCGGTGGGGGAGATTTATACCTCAAGCACCTGTGGTCATTGCCGTGGTAGTGGACCCGAGGCTGACTCCTCATCCCGTAGAAGACGGCACACTGGCGGCATACAGTATGCTCCTGGCGATTCACGCGCTGGGTCTCGGCGGTTGCTGGGTTGACCCTTCGTACAGAGAGGAAATAATTGCACCAATGCTCGGTATATCCGGGGAAGAAAAGCTGATTAGCCTGATACCGATTGGCTATGCCGATGAAACTCCGGTGATGCCAAGAAAGGAGCTAAGGGACATCGTTTTTATCAACCGATTATGAGCATGGCTACCCCGTTTTTTATCAGTGTATCCTGGCATGCGCCATCGGTAATGGAGGAATTTAATGCACCGAATAAGCATAAAAACAAGGTCAGATGTAGATTTCCAGGACATTACACCGCAGGTACAGGAACTGGTGGCATCCAGCGGCGTCGAGAGCGGCGTTTGCTACATTCTGGTGCCGCACACCACCGCAGCGGTAACGGTTAATGAACATGCCGACCCCAGTGTGGTTGAAGATATTATTGCCCACCTCGAGGTAATGGTGCCCCGGCACAAAAACTACCGCCATGGAGAAGGTAATTCTCCGGCGCATATCAAGGCCAGTCTTATGGGCAACTCAGAAGTGATATTGATAGACGGGGGGAGGCTTTTCCTGGGCACCTGGCAGGGTATTTTCTTCTGTGAGTTTGACGGTCCGCGGAACCGTAATCTGCTGGTCAAGATAATAGCGGACAAGCCTTAGTATCAAGTGCCCTTGGATGACGACAAGCGCGAGTTAATAAAATTAGCTCAAAGAGGCCTGCCCCGCCAATATTGTGTTGCCTGGGGTCTCGGTCCCTGGCGGGTGAACAGTCGGTAACAGATAGCCACGGTTATGCCGAGGATAAACCCGCCTACGTGAGCCCAATAGGCTACGCCGCCCTCCTGGGCTGAGGGCCCCAGGGAACCGATGCCCCCGAAGAACTGGAGCAGAAACCAGAAGCCCAGGAGAAAGAGCGCTCGAATCCGGACAAACATAATGAAGAAGAAGAAGACCAGGGTGCGAATGCGACTGTGAGGGAAGAGGATTAGATAAGCCCCGAGAACCCCGGCAATGGCGCCGCTGGCCCCGATGGTCGGCAATTCAGACGTAGTATCGGGGACTGTCTGAAGTAAAACCGCCGCCACTCCGGCAGCCAGGTAAAAGAGGAGATACCGCAGGTGTCCAAAGCGGTCCTCTATATTGTCCCCAAATACCCACAAAAAAAGCATATTAACCGCGAAATGCAGCCAGCCCCCGTGGATGAACATCGAGGTAAACACGGTCATCCAGGCAGGGATAGGGGAGGTAACGTTTAAGTCGCCGGCCGGTGTCTTAAGTATAGCCAGGTTGAGGCCGTGAACCAGTTCAGCCGGTATGACGCCGAACTGATAGAAGAATATAACGCGGCCCAGTTCCCCTATTATCAGTTCGTAGATGAAAACTGCGGCGCATAGACCAATCATGGTCAGATTAACCATGGGGCGCGTGCGGGTTGTCAGGTCGCCGTCAGAAATGGGAAACATCCTGGCTGTTAACTCCTCGCTATGACTGCCACTGTTCGCCTTGTTGCCCTGAGTAGAAAGTTATTTTATTATATCACCCCTTTGCTCAGCCTCCAAACCGGTCAGGGGGTATTGACATACGCGGCTATCAAAGATAAATTAACGGTATGAAACTGTGGACGGCAATAGTTAACGTAATAAAATATTTGGCTTCGTGGAGGGAAAGGAAGCTGTATCAGCAGTGGGTGGAAATGGCGGAGCTGCCTCCGGAAAATATTACCCACGAGGATATTAGAGAGCACATAGTGCGGGAGAAAGAAGAGAAGATTGATATACAGCTAGGGCTGAAACCGCTATATATAATGCAGGGAGCCGGTCTGATATTAGTGAGTGCCATTCTAATTATCCTTATCGTTCAGTCATGCTGATTTATCTGCTTGCTCACAGGCCTGTCTGATGAGCGGGTTAAAGCTATGAAGCCGTTGTCATATTGACAAGATACTCGTACCAGGTATAACTTATTGGGGGAGGTGATACCATGCCCCAGTGCCCTAATTGCGGTCGGTTAACCGGGAGAACCAAGGACTGGGCTTGCCCGTGGTGTGGTTATCCCCTGACATCGAAGTCATTTAGACCTCTGCCGGAGACATATAGAGAGCTAAAGGGCGAGAGACCATTGGAGAATGAGCCAATGGCGGAATTGGATACGGTGACACCGGTAATGGAGCCGGAACCAGCGCCGCCACCTGAACCTGAGCCATTCGTTGATATTGAGCTTGAGCCGATGGTATCCGCCGAGGCTGAGTTAGAGCTTGAGGTGAAGCCGGAGTTTGTAGCCGCTGAGGTTAAGCCAGAGGCAGTGGTTGAGCCAGAGATAGAACCGGTGGAGCCAGAGTCAAAGCCAAAGCGCAAGCGGGTGCCGAAGCCGGAACCGGTGGAGCCAGAGTCAAAGCCGAAGCGCAAGCGGGCGCCGAAGCCGGAACCTGAAAGCGAGATGACATCTGAGGTTAAAGCGGAGGCGGTAGCTGAGCTGGAGTCAGCGGTGGCAGAGCTTGAATCGGTGGTGGCGTCAGAGGCGGCAGAGGTCAAACCAGAGCCAAAACGACGGCGCAAGCCGGCGGCGGCACCCGAACCAGAATCCGTAGCTGAGCCAGAGCCGGAACCTGAGCCGGTGATGGAGGCTGATCCTGAACCAGCACCGGAGACTGAAATCGAGCCGGTGGCTGAGGTTGAAGCTGAACCGGCAGAGCCGGAATCAGAGCTGACGCCGGGCTTGATAGAAGTAAGTATTGAGGGACTGTATACCGCTTTTGCAGCCAATAAGGAAGCTGTGGATGCCAGATATAAAGGCAAGAAGCTCAAGGTAACCGGGTTGCTGTACCGCATGGTGATTAATGAGAATCTGGATGTTGCCTATATAATACTGACCAGTGACAAAAAATACGGAGATTGGAAGGTTTCCTGTACCTTTAGCAAGGAGCATGAAGGTGAGCTGAGACGGCTCGAGGAAGAACAGATGGTGACGGTGCAGGGTAATTACGATGGCTACCGGGCAAATGTCCAGATGAGAGATTGCATTATAGTTCGCTGAGAAGTTCACTGCTGTGTGTTGTGTCACCCCAAAGGTGTGATGAAATCACTACGTATTTGGCTGGTGGCAAAGGTAATTAGCGGATAGAATCAGAAGCAGGAAGTATTGGAACGACTTGAAAAGCAGGTAGTAGGCTATACTTCAGTCTGTCACGGCCTGGTTCACGTTCTTGAACTAACCTACGGAGCGGTACTGATAAGTATTGCCCGTGAGTTTGGCGTCAGCCTGTTCGTTCTTGGAATACTGGCCAACATTCTGGGTTTTGCTTTTGGCGCCATGTCTCTGCCCACCGGGTTCCTGGCTGACCGGAAGAGCGAGAGGAACCTGCTGATATTATGTTGCCTCGGCATGGGGGCAGCTTCTATTGTTATCGGGCTTTCATCCAATATATACATTCTGGGCATCGGCTTGCTGGCGTTGGGATCGGCGCTGGGCATCTATCACCCCGCAGCTGCTACTTTTATTTCTCGTGTGGTCGCCCAGCGGAGCCTGGGATTTGGTTATCAGGGTGTAGGGGGGAATATTGGACTGGCGCTGGGCCCCATACTGGCTGGCATTATTGCTGCCTTCCTGGATTGGCGGGCAGCATACCTTATCTTTGCCGTACCGGCTTGGCTACTGGCGGCTGTATTCTTCTTCACCATGCGGGATGATAAGCCTACTGTCATTCAGCTAGCTACTGGAGAATCTGGGGAGGTAGAGGCATCGTGGCGACCAGTCATTATCCCTCTGGTGCTTATCTGCACGGCACAGGTCATGAATGGATTTATCTATCGAGGTCTGGTTACCTTCCTGCCTTTGTACCTTAGCCAGCGAGTCAGCATAACTATCCTTAATTTTGATCCCGTGCTGGTAGCCGGCTCCTTCACTACGGTGGCTCTCATCTTCGGCGTTGGCGGTCAGTTTCTTGGCGGTTATCTCTCCGAGCACAGGCGGCCGGATACTATAGCCTTTGTCCTGGCTTTGCTGGCAGTTCCCTTGCTCCTGGCCATGGGCAGCAGCTACGGGCTGACCTTGATAATGGCGGCGGCAGGCTTTGCCTTTTTCCATTTTATGACCCAGCCAACCTATAATTCGTTGATTGCCAATTATACCCCGGCTCAATGGCGTGGTCGTATGTTCGGTATCTATTTCTTTGCCACTTATGGTGGTGGCTCATTCTCTGCCAGCATACTGGGCTACGTGGCGGACAGGCTGGGGACAAACTGGGTTTTTATATTATCGGCTGGCTTTGGTCTGGTGGTGATTCTCTGCACTTTGGTGCTTTTTGTCAGAGCGTTGCGGCGTCCCTGAGTAGTGCGGATTTGTCAGCCGGGCGTTAAGCAACCCTCTCCACTTTGAGCAGGTTGGTCGTTCCCGATACGCCGAGCGGAATTCCCCCCGTAATCACTATCAGGTCACCCGATTTGGCTATACCCATGTCTTGGCAGAGTTGCGCTGCGGTGGCAAAAAGCTCAGCCACCGAGGGCGATGCGGCTATCTGGCGGACCTGCACTCCCCAGGATAGCAGCAGACGTCCGTATACCTGCGCACTGGGCGTTATGGCAATGATAGGCATTTTGGGCCGGTATTTGGATATCCGGCGGACGGTGCTGCCAGACAGGGTAGCCGCCACGATGGCTGCTGCGCCTAGCCGGTAGGCAGTATAGCAGGCGTTATAGCTTATCATCTCGTCTGTCTGGGACTCAAGCCATGCCCCCCGGTGCATCAGCAGGTGTTCATAGGGGAGCTGGCGCTCGGTCTCCTGAGCGATTTTAGACATAGTTTTCACCGAGGGCACAGGGTATTTCCCCACAGAGGTCTCACCGGAGAGCATAATAGCATCCGTGCCGTCAAAGATGGCATTAGCCACATCGGTGACCTCTGCCCGCGTGGGCCGCGGTGAATTAATCATGGACTCGAGCATCTGGGTGGCGGTGATTACCGGTTTACCCGCCTTGTTACATTTATTTATGATCTCCTTTTGTACCAGGGGCACCTTTTCCAGGGGGATATCAACGCCCAGGTCACCCCGGGCAACCATGATTCCGTCGCTAACCGCCAGTATCCGGTCGAAGCTAGACACGGCGCGCCCTCGCTCAATCTTGGTGATGATGGGGATGTCAGAATCCCCTTGTTTGAGGAGGTCTCTTGTACGCTCCACATCTTCCGGGCCGGTAACAAAGGAGAGAGCAACATAATCAGGCTGGTGTTCGATGGCAAAAGCGATGTGTTTCTTAAGCTGCTCGGTAATAAAGGGGCCGGAGGTATTCATTGCCGGCACCACAAGCCCCCGCCCCGGGGTAAGCGCACCACCCACCAATATGCGGCATCTGACCTCGGTTTCGGTAATACCCAGCACTTTTAACTGCAGGGCTCCGTCGTCGATAAGTACCTTATCCCCGATTTTTACGTCCTGGGGTAGGGTGGGGAGATTGACCGGTACCCTCTCGGCATCTCCCTCCACCTGTTCCGTAGTCAGGGTGATTTGGGCACCCTTTTTCAGTATTACGGGACTATTTTTCAATCTGCCAGTGCGGTATTTGGGGCCGGGCAGGTCCATTATGATGGCTACCGGCAGGTCAAGGCGTTGCGATGATTTTCTTATGGTCTGCAACTGGCGTGCGTGGTCATTGTGGGTGCCATGTGAAAGGTTCAGTCTGGCAACATCCACACCCGCCTTGAGCAGTCGCTCAATCATGCTGGCTGAGCTGCTGGCTGGGCCTATGGTGGCTACTATCTTGGTTCGTCGGCGAAAACGCTTAACCTGGGGCAAAACCACCACTCCAATCAGTAGGTTTTATACCATTTTTCATCTACCGGCTCGAATTCACCCTTCTTGATTCCCAGCTTGGCAAACCATGGTGTGCCGTATGCGGCGGCTATTCCGGTCAGTTGCCTCAGCCGCTGGGCTGATGTTGATGCCATGAATTTATATCTTTCCTCCCTGGAGGGAATTTCGGGAGCCTCCTGCCACAGGGCACGGCCCGCCAGAAAGCCGGAGGCGCCGGCCTTGCAGGCTAGCTCCACCTGTTTCTTGAACTTGTCGAAGTCAACGCCGGCACTGAGCAGGACCCAGGGTAGCTGGGACGCTTCATTTAATTGCTGGCAGAGCTGTAATAATTTCCTGTCATCCGACTCATAATTGAGGTCAGCCGGGAACTCGGCTTTTAACACGTCGAAGGGTAAAGTAGTAAGTTGCCGGGCGGTCTCAATTACTAAGTCCGGCTTCATATCGGCAAACTTCTTGGCTGACATGCCGACATCCTCGACGGGGTAGCTTACCGGTTCAACCAGCAGCGGTATATCTTCTTCGTTGCACTGGTCGGCCAATTTAGCCACCAGGTCGCGCTGTTTGGCGGCTATGTCCTTCAGGTCGGGGCGATAGTAGAGGAGTAGCTTAACTGCCGATGCTCCCAGCCTCTTGGCCTTTTTGACATTCCAGCCGGGTAAAATAGTGGTGATGCGCTGGGTCTTTTCGCCGGTATAGCCGGTTTCCTCCATGCTGACCAGTAGACCGGCATGGCCGGGCAGGGCACTGGCTGCAATAGCCTGGGCAGCTCCATAAACCGGGTCCAGCAGTATCCCGCTGGCGACCGGTCCAACGGTGCGGCAAAGGTCGAGCTTGAAATCCACCATGTCCTGGTAGCTAACAGCTTCGGGGCTCTTCGGGTTCAGTGCCCTTTTCAGAGAGTCTCGGTGGTCAACGGCCAGCATTACCAGTAGACCATTGTCGTCGGCCAGTTGCTGGAGACCTCTTATCTTGCCTGTCGATAATCCCTTCATGGTTCACCTCCTAGTAGAGTGTGAATCTGCTGCCTCATAGTCTTCCTCAGCCGGGGCCCCGTAGACAGTTGTCAGTTTGTATGCGGATAAAGAGCGCCTACTCCTCTGCTGTTTCCTCCGGTGCTGGGGCGGCTTCCAGAGCCTCGGCAACTACTTCCTCCTCCTCTACTCTCGCTGCTGCGGCGACACTGATTTTAACCACGATGAGTTCCGGGTCCTCGTGGGTAAAGGCAACCCCTTCAGCTAAGGTAAGGTCTTTTACCCTGATGGCTTGCTCAGCTTCGGCCAGTGAACTCAGGTCAATTTTGAAAGAAGTTGGAATTTTATCCGGGAAGCATTCCACACTGAGACTGTCCAGTTCTTGAATTAAAATGTTGTCTTTTAACTTCAAGGCTGGTGCTTCTCCGACCAGAACAACAGGCACATCCACCTTGATTTTTTCAGTTGTCTTCACCTCGTAAAAGTCCACATGCAGTAACTCGCCGGTGCATGGGTTTTTTTGAATTTCTCTAATCAGCACGCTCCTTGGTTTTTTGGCCGTGTCCAGTTTGAGGTTGATAAGTCCGGTCCTACCTGCCTGAGTTAAAGCCCGTTTGATCTCGGCAGTTTGACATTGCAGGGCCAGTGAGGCGACATCGTGACCGAAGAGATGCGCCGGGGTGATTTCTCTGCGCCGCAGCTGTTTTACTTTCTTTCCCAGAGTCTCCCGGTGAGCAGCTTCAAGTTCTATTTTATCCATCTAGATTCCCCTTTCCATGGACACTACAAAATTGCGGTTACGCCGCAATAGCTATAGTCAATTTCATTCTATTCTATGCTTGAATTTAGCAGGCATTTTGATGAGTGTCAAGCATAGTCTGGATTTACTCCGGAGGAAGGGCGGGTTCAGCCCCCTCCCATGCTTTAAGATAAATCTCCTTGACCTCTTCCGGAGTTGGTTTCTGTGATGAAAGACCTGAGGCCAGGGTATATTCGATTAGCCGGTCCAGCTGTGACATAAAGACACCTTCATCGATGCCTATTTCCTTGATAGAACCGGGAAGCCCGACCTTTTGCCTGAGCTCCACCATAGCCTTTATCAGCTTCTGGGCTCCGTCTCTGGTGCTTTTCACCTCCATGCCCAGTTCTTCGGCCAGCATAGCCTGTGCCTCCGGATTGTACTTGTAAAGCCAGACGAGGAAATGGTCAAGGGTGACAGCATTGGCTATCCCGTGGACTATGTGATAGAAGGAGCCTAACTGGTGGGCCAGGTCGTGATTAAGGCTGCCGGTGCCGTTGGTGCCGGCTGCCATTGCCATGGTAGCGGCCAGGTGCATTTTCTCCCTCGCCGTGACATCAGAGCCGTCGGCTACTGCCTGGGGCAACCATTTGAGGATGTTCTTGATTGAAGTCACCGCCAGGCTGTCAACGATATCGCTCACCGGACCGCCAACAAAGGGCTCTAAGGCGTGTACCAGGGCATCATACCCGGTAGCTGCGGTAACATCGGGAGGCATGGAAGATGCCAGTTCGGCGTCAACGATGGCTACATCGGGGGTGAACTGAAAAGAGAAGAGAATCCTCTTATCGGGAGGGTCGACCTGATGGTTGGAAATGACCGCCCCGAAGCTGACCTCGGAGCCGGTGCCGCTGGTAGTAGGGATAGCTACGTATTTGGCTTTCTGCCGCAGGCTGCGGCGGGGTAACTGACGCCGCATCTCATCCCACTCCATTTCCGCCAGATCCGGGTGTTCGTAGAAAGCCCAGACTGTTTTGCCGGCGTCTATGGGCGAGCCGCCCCCCAGTCCGATAATCAGGTCGGGTTTGAACTCCATGACCTGAGCCAGGCATTTTTTCACCGTGTCCAGGGATGGGTCTGGTTCTACCTCATCAAAGCGCCGGCATTCCGCGCCTTTTTCGTTCAGTATGGCTTCTACCCTGTCCGGATAGCCCAGTTGCACCATCATTTTATCGGTGACGATGAAAGCCCTTGTGGCGGGAACGGATTTTAGCGCCTTAAGGGCACCCCAGCCGTGGATGATTTCTCGCGTTAATATAAATCTCTTGTAGGGCATATGTCTCCTTCCTCTCTCAGATTACACGCCAGATACCCATTCAATGCTCAGTTCCTGTAGCCTGCCCGAAGTGGGCATGCCGCTTACCCTATCCCAGCCAGCCATGTCGTAGTATATTTCCCTGGCTTGGGCCATGGCTTCTTTATCGATTTTCGTGCCCTCAAGGGGGCCGGCAGGGAAGGGAGTATCGAAGAATCGCTCCGGCAGTCTGTCTTCATCGGGCGACATTCCCTGGAGAATGTTGAAAGCACGGGTCATCTGTATGGCGCGTTCGCCCACCTTCATCAGCTCGAACAGGGTAACGGGCCAGCCGGTAGCGGCTCTTACCAGGTCAACTACCTGATGGGTGTTGAACTCGATGAAGTTACACATTACCAGGCAGTCCCAAACGTGTTTCCAGGTGCTGCCGTAGAGGAGCAGCCTTACTTTAGCCGGTCCCAGGTCATCGCGCGGTACCGGCTGGATAACCCCCAGGCTGTTAAGGTCAAAGCCTATTCTCTTCTGGTACGAGTTATCGTGGATGTTATGATTATGGTCCGCCCCGGTGGGTGAAACGGCATAGCCCAGACCCAGCCCCGGCTTCCAGCGGGGGTCATGCATGGGAATCTCCTGCCGTTTAACGTGCATGGCGAATGCCTCGGCTCCTTTACCTATGGACTGGGCTGCCCGAGCTGAGCCTTCAGCCAGTACATTGCCAAAACCTTCGCGGCGGGCTATCATTTCTATGAGTTGCACCATAGCCTCGGCGTGGCCGAAGCCAAGCTCCAGTCCGCCGGTATCCTCTTTGGTCAGGATGCCGCGCTCGAAACACTCCATGGCAAAAGCGATGGTAACCCCGGTGGATATAGTGTCCAGCCCGTAAGCGTTACACAGTTCATTGCCTTTGAGTATCGCTTCCAGGTTATCCACGCCGCAGAGCGAGCCCAGGGCAGCCTGCGTTTCAAACTCGGGACCGCCATATACGGGGTCGACATTGTACTTTCCGCCAACGGATACCACCGGCTTGCACTGCACCGGGCAGCCATAGCAGGATTCCCGTTTCTTCAGAGCGCCGGCTTCTATAGCATCCCCCGAAATCTTATCGGTTCCCTCGAAGACACCTTCCCGGAAGTTACGCGTGGGCAGCGACCCTACTCTGTTAAAAGCGGCAAAGTTGCCGGCGGTGCCGTGAGCGCTCATACTGGCCATGGACTTGCTATCCCGAAAGGTGTCCCTGAACCGGCGGGCTATGGAGGCAATGGTCTCGGCATCGGCCAGTTCCACTGGCTGTTTTCCTCTGACGGCGATAGCCTTGAGGTTCTTAGAGCCCATTACCGCGCCCATGCCACTGCGACCGCAGGCGTGGCGGATGTCGTTGATGACACAGGCATAACGGACCAGGTTTTCACCTGCCGGGCCAATCTGAGCCACGCGCACATTGCGGTCGCCCATTTCCTGCTTAATCGATTTATCCACATCGGCGGTGTTTTTACCCCAGAGGTCAGTGGCGTCTTTTATCTCCGCCTGGCCATCGACG
>JAHJRU010000163.1 GCA_018830745.1 Chloroflexota bacterium | reverse complement strand
GGTTACGGGTAAATGTGGTTATCGCATCCGTCGCTCCGGTATATACCGGTACATGTAACCCCGGTAGATAGCTCGTCAGTTCTGATAATATGGGACGGTCCATTATAAATAATAGCCCGACTGCTAGTGTCACGGCGGGAAGGCTTGCTACCGCCTTGTTACGGTATATGATAGATGCAGCCAGGATAGCGCCTACGAAGATTATTATTGCCGTATAATGTAGTAAGGCCACCGCTACCGCCATTATGACGGCAAAGCTCTTCCAGAAAATAGAGCCGGTTCGTATTGCTCTAAGCGCTGCCCCTAGCGCTAGGGGCATAACCATTGCCGCTACGTTGGTAGCTTGCCAGGTTCCGCTCATCGGCTCTATTAGTAGTGTGCTAAGTATCAATCCGATAGCTACTGCTAGCTTGTTCTTAAATATCTGTGTCAGTAGTAGCCCCATGCCTAACAGGTACACTATGTAGCTCATGGGCATTACCATCATAGCCGCCACGTTTGCTGGTACATTAGCTACCCCTGCGAATAGTGCCGGTACTATGTGCTGTAACGGATAATGGTTGTGGCTAGTAGCATAGCCCAAGCGAATTATATCTATAACATGCCCGGTATGCTCCGCCATGTCATTCCGTCCCGGTAAGTAATAACCCTTAAACATCGGCAATAAGAGGATAGCCACACCCGCTATTATTGCCGGTACCAGAAAGTACACCCACTTATTATTATGAGCGCGCACCGCCTTTATCGTGTAGTAATAGGATACGCCCGCGAGGGCTAATAGGACAGCTATAGTCACCACTACTGGAGCGGTGTATATTGTCGGCTCATAACTTGACATGTCACCCCCGTCTTGTTTGTTCGCCTTGCGCCCGTCGCCGGGTCGAAGGTTACCCCCTTACGAGTTAAGTCCTGGTAGGCGTTACTAGTGGCTTTATTAGTATTATGGTATACCTCTGACCACGATATTCTAACCGGTTCAATATACGTCTGGGTTTTCTGCTTAAGACCTGTAACTATATTCATAACACATATATTGAGTGTTATGAAGTTTCTCCAAAATCGCACAATACTTAATTTTATCTTAAATGCAGCCGCTAAAACTTACCCACTATGCTATTACTCAAGTCGTTTGGGTGATAACCTTAGTATCTTGCTATATGCTCGTTGCAGCATTAATAACAGGATACACCTGCTTTAATGCCCCCAGTTGCCCGAATAGTGCTCTTATTCAATTATTAAGGCGCTGTTGTATCTTCAATAAACGACCACTTATTTGCTGCAGAATGTCAAGCAAATAATCATTTGTCTTACATTTGTTAAGTTTTGTCATGAACTATTAACAAAATGATTGATGCAGTAAGGCTCAGTACAATATCATTCAGGGAAATTTAAACCCCTTAGATTTCCAACTCAGGGATAGCTAATTAGTGCTATAAGTGTGTTCTGCTGTCATGCTCCAATAAGAGCTTTAGGTGTGGCCTATTTAGGATTTGCACCAAGGAATGTTTAGTTGACATATTGTTTTGGAATTGATATGTTATACTACATAAAAATAAAGCGGCGGATGGGATAATATGAAAGAGGATATTGAAAACTTCCTGAATTATCTGAAGGTAGAGAAGGGCTTTTCAGAAAACACAGAGATGGCTTATCGTAACGATTTAAACCAGCTGGTCACCTTTATGGAGCAGGAGGCAGCCAAGCACGGCTCGGTGCCATCCTGGGCCGATTTCGGCCGACAGGGGATGTTGAGCTTCATTCTCGATCTCAAAGAGAAGACTCTGGCAGCCACCACGATAGCCCGCAGAGTGGCCGCAGCCAAATCATTTTTCACTTTTCTGAAGGATGAAGGCAAGGTATCGGATAACCCCATCCGTGATGTGCCCTCACCCAAGATCGGGAAATCGCTACCGAAACCGGTTTCCATCGGGCAGGTTCGCCAGTTACTGGAGCAACCAGCCAAGCTGGATACGCCGGAGGCAAAAAGGGATAAAGCCATGCTGGAACTCTTATACGCCAGCGGTATGAGGGTGAGCGAACTGGTATCCCTGGATATAGGTGATGTGGATCTCCAGGGTGGCTACGTGCGGTGCTTCGGTAAGGGGCATAAGGAAAGGATGATTCCTATTTACCCACAGGCGGCTCAGTCAGTGAAGGAATATATAGAGCAGGTCCATCCTCAAATAGCCCGCAGCCCCGTTGAAAAAGCCCTGTTCCTGAATCTTCGCGGCGATAGGTTGACCAGGCAGGGCTTCTGGCAGATACTAAAGGGCTACGCCAAGTCAGCCGGCCTCGAGGCTGACGTTACGCCACACACGCTGAGACACAGTTTTGCTACCCATATGCTCAATGGCGGCGCCGACCTGAGGTCGGTGCAGGAACTTCTGGGTCATGCCAACATTTCTACCACGCAGGTTTATACTCATCTCACCTCGGAGCATGTTCGGCGCACCTATGAAAAAGCCCATCCACGAGCCAAGTAATCGAGAAGAAAACCTGAAGGGGGCGATGAATAATGCCAGGTAAAACAGGGCGCAGTAAAAGAAAACAATCGCAGCTAGGGAAGAAAAAAGGCAAGCAAGTCTCCTCTGTTGCTACAGTAAAACAATCACCGGCTTCCTCTCCTGAGGCTTCGGCTCCGTCGGAGGCGTTATCAGCCCCGGTAGCGCCATCCCGAGCGACACCAGCGGCTCCGGCTCATTATCCCCACATATATTCTGAGCTGCGGCGGATTGGTATACTATCAGTAATAATACTGGCTATCTTAGTGGTGCTGAGCTTAGTGTTGTCGTAACCGTGTTTTGGCGGTGAGCGTGGCTGATAAGGAACTTGAGGCAGCTAGAGCCAGGTTAATCGAGTATCTGCGCCAGGAGATTAAGGACCAGCGTGTGCTGGAAGCGATGGCTCGCGTACCCCGGGAGCTTTTTGTGCCGCCGGAGAGTAGGCATGTGGCTTACGAGGATGGACCCCTGCCCATTGGCTATGGACAGACTATTTCCCAGCCGTTTATTGTGGCCTTGATGACCCAGGCATTAGAACTTACCGGTCAGGAAAAGGTGCTGGAGGTGGGGGCGGGTAGTGGCTACCAGGCGGCAATTCTGGCCGAGCTGGCACAGCAGGTGATTACCGTGGAGCGTCTGCTTCCGTTGGCGGAGAGAGCCAGGAAGGTGCTGGATAGCCTGGGTTATACCAATATCGCCATTCATCAGGCTGAGGAGGCGTTAGGTTGGCCGGAGGATGCCCCTTATGATGCCATAATCGTGGCGGCAGGTGCGCCCATGGTTCCACCGGAGCTTCTGGCTCAACTGGCGATAGGCGGTCGGTTAGTCATTCCGGTGGGGTCGCGTTACATGCAGCAGCTGTATAGAGTCACCCGGCGCCGGGATAAGAATGAGGTTGAGAATTTAGGGGGGTGTTGTTTCGTCTCCCTTATCGGTAGTGGAGCCTGGGAAGAAGACAAGTAGACATAAGGAGGAGAGCCTACGTGGAAGTTCTGGAAGCAATTCAAAACAGGAGGAGTATTCGCCGCTACCAGGCGACGCCGGTAGATGATAAGGCAGTGGAGACAGTCCTGGAGGCGGCTCGTTTGGCACCATCCTGGGCCAACACCCAGTGCTGGCGTTTTATCGTTGTGCGAGACGAAGGTAACAGGAACAGGATTGCAGATACGCTATTTACAAGCCCTGATATAGGGGAGAAAAATCCGGCCGAAAATGCCATTAGAAGTGCACCGGTGTTGATTGTTGCCTGTGCTGAGATGGGAAAGTCAGGCTTTTATAATAGTGAGCCAGCCACGGATAAAGGCGACTGGTACATGTTCGACGTGGCGCTGGCTATGCAGAACCTGGTGGTGGCGGCCCATTCCCTGGGGCTTGGCACGGTGCATGTCGGCAGTTTCGATGCCAGGGAAGTAGCCAGCATTCTTAAGGTACCCGATGGCTTTTGTGTTGTGGAGATGACCCCTCTCGGTTATCCCGACCAGCAGCCCAAGCCCCGACCCAGAAAGGAACTGGCGGAGATTGTTTTCCACGAGAGCTGGGGCGCGCCGTAACCCTGCTCAAGATAAGTGGCACCTATTTTAACAGAAGTGGCGTAATAAAGGCTTCAATAAAAGCCGCCGGGAGAAGTAGGGCCAGAGCTATGGTGAGATACTTTAGGTTCTGCTTGAGGTGAGGCCACAACGAATCCCGGGCATCTTTTTTAAACAGGGAGACTATCGCCAGGCTGCCGAAGCTGAGCGCCGCCGCTTCGCCGATGATGAAGGCGGGAAGCTCGATTACCCCATGAGGTAAAATCCCGGCCAGTAAAAGGCCCACGGATTCCCTTTCTATTATAGCGGCTGATATCGAGCCAAGCAGGGCGCCGTTGAAGGCCAGAGCCAGAATGGGAATGAGGCACAGTAGTGGGCTCAAAGCAAAGCTTATCAGCAGGGATAGGCTGTTTTTGAGGAAAATAAGCAGGGCGGTCACAATTGGTGGAAGGGAAAGCAAGAAATTGCTCAGTTGTGCCAGCTGGGCGATGTCCTCGCCCAGTAAGCCGCTGATGTCATTTGGGATAGACCAACCGACTATGATACTGATGACAAACAAGGCAATGGCAATGAAGAGCCAGTCTCTATACTTCATGAAAACCCTCAAGAGTGTACTGATTCAATTGTAACGGAACCATAAGCCTGGCGCAAATTCCTCGGGCTACTGTGATGGGCGATTCCTGATATAATCTAAGGTGGAGGCGGTATAGCAATGAGTCCCCGGCTGATAATGGCTATATTCAGCACGCTGCTGGAGGAAGCAGCTGTGGTAGTGTTGGTGCTCTGGGGTTTGCCTCAAGCAGGTGTGGTGGTACCCCTGGCGGGCCTTATTGTTCTGATGGTGGCCTGGATTGGTTTTTCCGTCTTCATTTATCATATGGGAAGTCGGGCTCTCAGGAGGCCGGTGGTGGATTTACCTGTCGCCGTCGGGTCTAAATGCAAGGTGATACGACGCCTGGAACCAGAAGGGATTGTCGGCGTTAAAGGTGAGATATGGGAGGCTAAATCAGCCCATGGCAATGCAGAGGTTGGTGAGAAAGTTATCGTGATAGGGAATGATGGCCTCAAACTAATCGTCAGCCCCAAAAGACCTGGCGAAGAGGACGGGGCTGAGTGATGTCCTGTATATATAATAATGTATATCGACTTGAATGAAAAGAAGAACTTGGCAGGTATTTGTTAGCTGACGGCTGGATTAACCTTGAAGATTGACCATGGAAGTAAATAATCTATCAGCAGCAGCTATTACCCGTGGTCTGGCAACCAACCTCATAGGGCAGAACGTTATCCACTATTCCAGCCTTACCTCAACTATGGAGGTGGCTCGGGGGGAGGCGCAGCGGGGAGCACCGGAGGGAACGGTTATCATCGCTGATGAGCAGACCGCCGGGCAGGGGCGTATGGGCAGGGTCTGGCAGTCTCCCCGGGGGAGCATTGCTCTGTCCGTCATCCTCTATCCCGATGTCTTCTTTCTGCCTTCGCTTATCATGGTGGCTTCTCTGGCGGTGGTTCACAGCATTGAAGAGGTCACCGGGCTGAAGCCTCAGATAAAGTGGCCCAACGATGTCCTTATGGCGGGCAAAAAAGTGTGCGGCATTCTGGTGGAAAGCCAGGTACGCGGCAGCCTGGTGGACTACAGTATAGTGGGCCTTGGAGTAAATGTTAATCTCACTTCTTCTGATTTGAGTGGGGTAGTACCACCAGCCACCAGCCTGTCCGAAGAGTTGGGCCGGGAGGTACCGCGCCTGGACTTCGTGCGGCAACTGCTGGTGGAGCTGGACCGGTTGTATTTGTCTGTACTGGGAGGGGCATCGCTTTGCGGGGAATGGCGGGATAGGC
>JAHJRU010000162.1 GCA_018830745.1 Chloroflexota bacterium | reverse complement strand
TAATCCGGAAGCTCAAAGCGGAGGGTAAGATATGAACCGGAAGACTATTTTATCATTAGACAGGGTGCGATATGACACAATCCAAATATAACACCATTATCCTGGAAAAAAAGGGGGGCGTTTTCCGCATAATCCTCAACCGCCCCGATAAAATGAACGCTCTGAATGCGGAAATGTATGCGGAGCTAAACAGTGCTCTGGATGAACTGGAAAGCACCCCAACCGCTTCTGTTTTAATTATTACTGGAGCCGGCTCCGCCTTCTGTGCCGGGGGCGACATAGGGGAGTTATCACAGGCGGCAGCAAGTATGAAGGCTATCCAGAACAGACTTCGTATGTCGCATGGCTTTGCCCTGCGCCTGCGGAACATAAAGGTGCCAACAATTATGGCGGTCAATGGCAGCGCTGTGGGCGCGGGCTTCAGCCTGGCGCTGAATGGCGACTTACTTGTTGCCTCGGAATCAGCACGTTTTGGGGCTACGTTTATTCGCATAGGTCTGGTCCCAGACATGGGCAGCATCTTTAACCTGGTTCGCACCATCGGCATTCGCAAAGCATTCGAGATGGCCTACCTGGCTGATATCATAGATGCCAGGCAAGCTGAAAGGATAGGATTGGTGAACCGCGTGGTGGCCAGCCAGGAGTTGGACGAGGTAGCGAATGAGTGGGCAGAAAGGTTAACACATTCTTCCGCCGTTGCCCTTAGCCATTTAAAGCAGGCTCTTTACCAGGCACAAGAACTGACTTTCAAGGCGGAACTGGAGGAGGAGATTAACCTTCAGAGCCTTTGCCTTCTCAGTGACGATGGCAAGGAAGGGCTTAAAGCCTTTATGGAAAAAAGGAAGCCTTCTTTCGGCGGTTCCGCCACGTAATAAACGAAATTCACCAGCGTCGAAGACGTTCACCGTAATAATAGATTTATCGAAGGGTTGGGGATTACAGAAGCAGTATGAGGGACGCTGACCTGCAAAGCCATCGAATTAAGCGTCAGATTGTTCAGTCAGAAAAATAATTCCATAGGGGGTAACCATGCGACTACCCAAATTCGAGTATCTTTCACCCGCAACAATAGAAGAAGCCTTCTCCATTCTGCTGGAATACGGCGAGAACGCTCGCGTTCTGGCTGGTGGAACCGATTTGCTGGTCAAAATGAAACATCGAGCCTTGATACCTTTACCGGAATACGTGGTTAACATTAAGAAAATACCCGGCTTGAACTTCATCAGCTACGACGAGGAGGAGGGCCTGCGGATAGGTGCCCTGGCCACCATGCAAGAAATCAAGTCCTTACTCCCCATTCGACAGAACTTCCCCGGCCTGGCTCAAGCGGCCGGTCTCCTGAGTACTCCCCAGATTAGAAATATGGCCACCATCGGTGGCAATCTTTGTAACGCTTCACCGGCAGCGGAGACCGCACCGGCGCTGATTACATCAGCGGCGACAGCTAAAATAGTCGGCCAGAGCGGGGAACGCACTGTTGCCGTGGAGGATTTGTTTACCGGACCTGGCGAGACCGTTATCCAGCAAGGCGAACTACTGGCTGAGATTCAGGTGCCTAACCCCCCACCCAACAGCACCGGAGTGTACCTGAAACACGGTAAGAGGTTATCTGATATAGCCATTGTGGGCGTGGCAGTCTCAATGACGATGGATGACGGAGTCTGCACGGATGCCAAAATAGCCCTTGCTTCCGCAGGTCCCACGCCGATGAGAGTAAGGCGGGCCGAAGAACTGATAAAGGGACAGAAGGTCAGCCAGGAATTAATTGAAGAAGTAGCCAAAATAGCCTCGGAAGAATCAAAACCGATAGATGATTTGCGTGCCTATGCTGACTATAGAAAGGAAAAAGTAGTGGTTCTGGTAAGGGAGGCTATTAAGCAGGGCCTGCAACAAATTAGATTGGGGGGTAGTTAAGTGAAACAGCCGATAAGATTGACCATAAACGGGGAACCATACGAGTTTGCTGTAGAACCTCATCAGACGCTAATGGAAATTCTCCGCTCAGAGATGAAGTTTGGGGGCACCAAAGAAGGTTGCAGCGTCGGGAAGTGCGGCACCTGTGCCGTCATTATGAATGGCAAGACGGTTACCTCCTGCCTGTTGCTGGCTGTGGAAGCTGACGGTAAGAATATACTCACCACCGAGGGATTATCCGGCGAAGCCGAGTTCTATCCATTCCACGAAGCTTTCACCCCGGAAGGGGTAATGAGGGCCACGTCCGATACCCCCGGGATGAAGTCGCGCCAGGAGTATTTCACCTTCTGTCACCTGTGTTGCGGGCACTGCAGCATCAAAGTAGATGTGCAAGATGGCAAGGTGGTTGACATCGCTCCTGACATGGAAAGCGGTTTCCCCAATGAGCTATGTCCACTGAAAAAATCCCGCCTGTCTGTGCCAGATATCCTGACCCACCCCGACCGCCTGCAATACCCGTTAAAGAGAGTGGGAGAGAGAGGGGAAGGTAAATGGCAGCGAATTTCCTGGGATGAAGCGCTCGATACCATTACCAGCCGATTCACCGAAATAAAAGAGCAGTTTGGACCGGAATATGTAGCCATGTGCCTGGGTGAGCCAAAAGGAATGGAATTCGCCTTCGGGCAGAGATTTGCCAGTGCCTTTGGCACCAACAATGTGTTCACACCGGGCTGGTCATGTGGCCCACCTAACGCCAGTCCATCCATTAATACTTGTGGCTGGAATATGGTCGTTGATGAGGTTCACCGACCGAATTTACTGGTGGTATGGGGGCTGAACATCAATCACATGAGCTGGGGCGTCCGGCGGGAGACCCTGGTAGAAGGTCTTAAAGAGGGAATGAAACTGATTGTAGTGGACCCCCGAAGAATAGACCTGGCGGACATCGCCGATATATGGATTAAAATCAGACCCGGTGGCGATGGCGCATTAGCCATGGGGCTGCTGAAGGTAGTCATAGAGGAAAAGCTTTACGACGAAGACACCGTAAAAAATTGGACCGTCGGCTTTGACCAGCTGGCTGAGCATGTGAAGACATTCAGCCTTGAGGACGTGGAGAGGGTGACTCTTGTCCCCCTCCAGCAGATAATAGACTTCGCCAGATTATACGCCACCACCAAACCGGCAGCTATCCAATGGGGTAATGCCGTAGACCAGAATCCAAACCAGTATCAGAATAACCGGGCGATTGCCATCCTGCGGGGCATTACCGGGAATCTTAATACCAAAGGTGGCGACGTATTTCTCACCAACGCTCCCTTTACCAGGCCGGGTCGCTTTTATTTCCCGGCAGGGGCAAAATCACGGAGCACCGCTAATTCTCTCGGTCAGGAATACAAGATAGCCATGAACTCCGGCTATGTACCCGCACCGGCGATGCTAAAGTCGCTGCTTGAAGGAGAACCATATAAGCTGAAGGCAGCCTGGGTCATTCTAAGCGACCCCATTTTGAGTTACCCCGACGCCGATGCCACCTTTGAGGCATTCAAACAGCTTGAATTCCTGGTGGTGAATGAGCTTTTTATGACGCCCACGGCCGCTCTGGCTGATATAGTGCTCCCGGTTGCCTGGGGAATGGAGCACAATGAGCTGGGGTACTGGCCCGGCTGGCAGAAGCAGATTCGGGCTCATCCCAAGATAGTGGAGGCTCCCGGAGAATGCTGGCCGGACACCAAGATAGTAAATGAGGTGGCTAAAAAGATGGGCCTGGGAGAGTATTTCTGGGAGGATGACGAAGAGGCTCTGGACTACATGCTGGAACCCAGCGGAATGACTTTCGACGAGTTCAAACAGACGAAAAGGCAGCTTGTACCTACCCACGGGTACCATAAGCATCATTACGGCACACCGTCCGGCAAGATAGAGATATACTCCGAGAAGCTGGAGAAAATGGGTTATGCCCCCATGCCTACATGGGAACTGGTGACCGCATTACCCGAGATGACGGAGGAGTTCCCCCTGCTGCTCAGCAACTTTAAAGAAGAAACTTACGTGCTCTCGGGATATAAGCACGTGGCTTCTCTGCGCAACATAAGGCCACAGCCAACTGTAGAACTCAACCCTGAAACCGCGAAGAAGCTGGGGCTGAGGGAAGGCGACTGGGTCAACATTGAGACAAAAAATGGTAAGATAACCCAGCAGCTCTATTTTACGCCGGAACTCCATCCCAAGGTGGCTCTAGCCTCTTTCGGCTGGTGGTTCCCGGAGGATGGCGCCGAGACCCAGTATGGCTGGAGGAGAGCCAATCTGAATGTCCTGACGGAACATGAAAACACTTCAAGAGAGTGTGGCTCACCGTGGTGCCGGGGCATACCATGTCGAATATCTCAGGCTGAAGGACCAAACGGTTAAATAATGGCTAGGAGGATTTATAATTTATGAGCGATAAAACTGCAACTAATAGAATCCCCGTTCGGGAAGGACTGTTCACCATGCCGCTATCGCCACTGGAGCAGGTAAGGCTGGTGGGCAGCCGGTGCCGCACCTGCGGAGAGGTTGGGCTAGGTACAAACTTTAGCTGCCAGAATTGCGCTGGTGATGACATGGAAGTAATCCCCTTAAGCCCGGAAGGAAAGCTGTGGACTTACACCGTCATTAGAAACCGACCGCCCGGTGACTATAAGGGCCCGGATAATCCGTACTTACCGCTGGGTGAAGGGCTGGTGGAGTTGCCCGAGGGAATACGGGTTCTGTCCCCCCTCGGTAACGACGTGGATAATCTGGAAATAGGCATGGACTTAAGACTGAAGGTGTATCCACTTTACGAGAACAATGACGGAAACGAAGTAATTGCCTTTAAGTACGAGCCGGTATAGGAGGTATTGAAAGTGACTGAAATAGCTATAATCGGGGCTGGAATGCACAAGTTTGGTCGGTTTGGAGACAAACCGTACACCGATATAGGACGGGAAGCCGCCAAGGCGGCCCTCGATGATGCTGGCATGAGCTGGAAGGATGTGCAGGCTGGCTACTGTGCCACCATGTACCTTCCGGCAACCTCGGGGGCCAGGATTCTGCGCCCGCTCGGGGCTACCGGCATCCCGATATGTGATATTGAGGCTGCCTGTGCCAGCAGCGGGGTTGCCATGAGACAGGCGATGCTTGGCATAGAGTCCGGCCAGTATGATATCGCCCTGGTTCTTGGACTTGAGAAGATGCCGCGTGGATTTATGGACCCCCTGATGCTATACGAGCCCTGGCAGGTGGCTTTGGGAATGTCCACCAACCCCAGCTACTGGGCTATGCGCGCCCGACGGCACATGTATGATTACGGAACAACCGACCTGCACCTCGCCAAGGTAGCCTATAAAAACCACAAGAACAGCGTAAACAATCCCTATGCCATGTACCAGAAGGAGTACAGCTTAGACGAGATAATTAACTCCCGCTTAATCTGCGACCCGGTACGTCTGTATGAAATATGTGCTCCCAACGAGGGCGCCGCCGCGGTAGTGCTGTGTAACAAAGAAAAGGCGGCCCAATATACCAGCAAACCAATCTCCATAGAAGCCTGTGTCCACACGATTACACTATATTCCGCCGACTTCCGGGTACCACTGGACAGCATGAGCGCCAACATCACCAATCCCGGTCCGACGAAAGTTACCAGCGGGAAAGCTTATGAAGCCGCCGGTATCGGGCCGGAAGATATTAACATGTTTGAAGTCCAGGATACCGACGCTTTCTGCGAGATTGAAATCTACGAGGAACTGGGGCTCTGCCCGGTGGGTGAAGGTGGACGGCTCCTTGACGAGGGAGTGACCGAAATTGGCGGCAAGTACCCCGTCAACGTGAGCGGCGGCCTGATATGCAAAGGCGAACCGGTGGGTGCTTCCCATATGGG
>JAHJRU010000161.1 GCA_018830745.1 Chloroflexota bacterium | reverse complement strand
TCAATATTTTTATGGTTGAATATACATCCCCATGTTCGTCTAGCAATAACACCTATCTAACTGAAAATGAGAACGGTATAGCATAATTATACGCATCGCCGAACAAACATCCCTATAACGGCATATGGCATTATCCAAAGTTTCTCCCTGAAAGTAACTTGTGTGGAATGGGCCCTTTGCCGACGAGTGTATAAAAAGTTATAATAACATTATCACGATTATCATGGGCAGGGCAGCGCCCTCGAGGCATGCCCTTTAACTATGCCATAAAAACCGAGGACGCACACTTCGAGGATTAGAGTAACTTTTATAATTGCCTGATGCTCCCGGCTAATCAGCAAACTGGAGTGTACATGAAGATATTGCGCCGAATCGAATACGAGCCCGCCAGGGTTGTGGGTGGATACACCGACCGCATACTCAGGGTCGACCTGGGAACGCAGGAAATCACTATCGAGGAACTGAAGCCTGATTTTAAGGACAAATACATCGGCGGCCGGGGCTACGCCCTCAAAATAATCTGGGACGGCACCACGCGGGAAACCCGTCATGACAGCCCGGATAATATTCTGGTAATGGCCAGCGGGCCACTGGGAAACGAGCCCGGTTTCCCGGGAACCGGCAAATTCATAGTCGGCACCATTTCGCCCCTGACAGATACGTTCATCGATTCCAATGTCGGCGGGCATTTCGGGCCGCTCTTGAAGCTGGCGGGGTTTGATGCCCTGGCTGTCTCCGGTATATCCCGGAA
Organism: Chloroflexota bacterium; assembly: GCA_018830745.1. Lineage (GTDB taxonomy): Bacteria > Chloroflexota > Dehalococcoidia > Dehalococcoidales > JAHJRU01 > JAHJRU01. Next base: position 5,680 of record JAHJRU010000161.1, on the reverse strand, counting down.
AGAAGCGGTCATTCTGGTTGACGGGGATGCGCAGACCATCAGCATCGCGGCTGCGCCCGCCTATGACAGGGAAACTGATGAGGGGTCCCTGTCCTTTGGGCAGCAACTGCTGAAAGACGTTAACGGCGGCGAGTATAGCGATAGCCTGGCCGCCGCAACTGCGGGGGAGGGCGCCCGCAACACCAGGTTCGGGATTATCAACAGCCTGTACTATGACGGAAAGCGAAAGCGCATCCGCTCCAAACAGGCGGGCCGGGGTGGCACCGGAACCGTTATGCGCTCCAAGGGTCTTCGTGGCATTGTGGTGCGCTCCAGCCTGTCAAAGGCAAATGGTAACAATGCGGTGGATAAGGAAGGTGTGCGCCGGGCAGGCTCCCAGCTAAGACAGGTAATTTCGAAATCCGACCCGGAACAGCTCCACCTGTCCGCCTGGGGAACCACGGTGCTGGTGGAGTATATGGATAAATTCCACCTTTTCCCCATCAACAACTATCAATACGGGCAGAGCCCTGAATCCCCGAAGCTCTTTGCCAGCGTCTTCCTTGACAGGTACTTCAGCCAGAAGATTCCTGACGGGTGCTACTATGGATGCAATCTTGCCTGCGCCAAGGGGGCTGAAAATATCGAGCTTACGCGGGGTCCCAGGGCAGGGCAGAAGGTCGGCATTGACGGGCCGGAATATGAGACCCTCGGCGCGGTCTCCTGCATGGGCATTTTCGACCCCCATTTTGCGATGGAGTACAACTGGTACTGCGATGAATACGGCATAGACACCATTTCCACCGGGGTGACAATCGGGTTTTTTATGGAGTGCTTTGAGCGCGGACTTCTGAGTGCCGAGGACACCGGTTATGAGCTGACATTCGGTGATATAGAAGCCGCGGACAGGCTGTTGCACGAAATAGCCAGCGCCAGTGGTTTCGGTAAGGTTGTGGGGCAAGGTGTGGCTAGGGGTAAAAAGTGGGTAGCGGAGAAGTACATTGCCCGAAACGGCACCTCTGAAGAGACTGTCATGGCTGAGCTGGATAAGTTCGCCATGGAAGTTAAAGGTCTGGAGTTCTCCATGTACATCAGCAAAGAGTCACTGGCCCAGCAGGGCGGGTATGGCTTCGCCCTCAAAGGACCGCAACATGACGAAGCATGGCTAATCTTCATCGAGCAGGTCCACAAGGAACTGCCAACCTTTGAGCACAAGGCGAACGCGCTCAGGTGGTTTCCCCTGATACGCACCTGGTTTAACGCCACCGGACTCTGCAAGCTCCCTTGGATTGATGTACGGAATCCGGCAGCCGCCAGCACCAGTGAGCCAGCCAAGAACCTGCCCACTCTGGCATATTATGTCAACTATCTCAATGCCACCACCGGAAGCTCTAAAAAGCTGGAGGATGTTTTGGATGATTCAGAAAGGCTGTACATCCTCCAGAAGTTAATCAATCTGCGTCAGGGAAAGGGTACACGAGCTAATGACCAGCTCCCGCTGAGGGCCATGGGTCCGGCTTATTTCAATGAATACCAGGCCCGGGCAGAGTATTATGATGAATGGCTGCAGGAACAGCTCGCTGACAGTGAAATCCCCGCAAGCCCGGAGCAGAGGCATAAACTTATCATTGAGAAAAGGATTGAAGCTTATCAGCAGCTCTGCGACATTGTCTACCAAAAGAAGGGTTTCACCTCCCAAGGGATACCCCAGCGTGAAACCGTGGAAAAATTCGCCCTCATGGACGAACAGGCAAGGCAACTACTTGACGAATTCGGCGAGTGAGTCAGGCGGGACATAGAATCACTTACGCACGCAAGGAGTCTGGCTAAGAAGAATGGTAGTTTCAATTGAGTTTTACGGCACGCAGCGTGTGATAACAAAAACAGACGGCATAGCTATGCCCATTACTGAAAAAACCAGGGTGAATGATGCCCTGGAATACGTCAGGCACCAGTACCCCACCCTCCCCCTGGACGAAGGAATGGTCCTCGTTACCGTCAACCAGGAAATGGCACCCCTTGACCGGATTCTAAGAGCCAATGACACGGTCTCATTCCTGCCCTTTATCCACGGAGGATGACAGTGACCCGCTCCGCCGCGTACCGATAGTGCGATACAGCTAGTCTTAGCTCCGCAGAACACCTCCGATTCCGCATGCCAGTTGGTGCTTTGGTTTTTGTCTATTTGCCAGGAAGCTAAAGCAAGTGTAAAATAATTATAGTGTGCTGAAGCGAAAAAGGTTCATATTTGTCGGGCTGATTATTATCGTTGCCGCAGGTTACCTCGGCTTTGTGGGTTTTCAATCTGCCGCCACCTATTACTATACCGTCAGTGAACTCACGGGGCAGGAAAGCCCGGCCTACGGTCAGACCATCCGCGTAAATGGCTGGGTAGCCCCTGGCTCGGTGGAACAGGAACCGGGGAGCCTTACCCTGAGGTTCACCATTTCCGAGGGAAACCAGAGCCTGCCGGTAATCCATCAGGGGGTGGTTCCCGATGCCTTTAAGGTCGGCAATGAGGTTGTGGTCGAAGGCTATATCGATCAAAATGGAATTCTCCAGTCGAACAATATCATTGCCAAATGTGCGTCCAAGTATGTACCTGAGAGGTGAGACTTTACCGGAGCAAGTGATGTATGGGGGATGCAGGTTATATTGTTCTACTCCTGGCGTTTGCGGCGGCAATCTACTCAGCCATCGCCTTCGCCCTTGGAGGCAGGGGAGGACACCCGGCACTGACAGAAAGTGCTAGAAACGGCCTTCTGGCTGTATTTATACTGGTTACTTTATCCGTAGAAGTTCTTGTCTTTGCTCTGGTTACCCATGATTTCAGCATTGAGTACGTCGCCTCATACAGTAGCCGTGATACTTCCCTGCCCTATCTGATAAGCGGTCTTTGGGCGGGCAATGCCGGTTCACTGCTTTTCTGGGCATGGCTACTATCTCTATTTGCTGCCGTAGTTACCTTCCAGAAGCGGAAGAGTGGGCATGAGCTATTGTCCTACGCCGCCACGATTCTTATGACCACCGAGGCCTTCTTCCTGATTTTACTGCTCTGGGTGGCTAATCCTTTCCGTACAATGGCTTTTGTTCACCCCGACGGGATGGGCCTCAATCCCCTGCTGGAGAACCCCGGGATGATAATCCACCCGCCAGCGTTACTGGCGGGCTATGTCGGCTTTGCCATTCCCTTTGCCTTTGCCATTTCCGCCCTGCTAACCAGGAGGCTGGGTGATGAGTGGATAGTGGCTGTAAGAAGGTGGACACTGCTGACCTGGCTCCTTCTTGGGGCGGGTAACATCATCGGCGCCTGGTGGGCATACATGGAGCTCGGCTGGGGAGGCTACTGGGCATGGGACCCGGTGGAGAATGCCGGCCTGATGCCCTGGCTGGTAGCCACCGCCTTCCTTCACTCCATTATGATGCAGCGAAGGCGGGGCATGCTCAAGGTATGGAACATGGTGCTGATAATATTAACCTTCAGCCTGGCGATATTCGGCACTTTCCTGACCCGAAGCGGCATCCTTTCATCAGTCCATACATTTTCTGAGTCTGGCCTTGGCCCCCTCTTCCTGGCATTCATTGGCATTACCTTGCTGGGCTCATTGGGCTTACTCTACTTTCGCCGTAAAGAGTTAAAGAGTGAGGCAGAGATGGAATCCCTTGTATCCCGGGAGAGCACCTTCCTGCTGAACAACCTGCTTTTAGTGGGTGCTGCCTTTGCTATTTTCTTTGGAACGATTTTCCCGGTAATATCTGAGGCGGTCCGCGGCGTCAAGATAACTGTGGGAGCACCTTTCTTTAACCAGGTGAACGGGCCTATTTTTCTGGCGGTCATTCTTCTCACCGGGCTCTGCGCCCTCATCGGCTGGCGCCGGGCGTCAATTAAAAACCTGGTTCGTGGTTTCCTCTGGCCTTTGGCGGCCGCGGTTATTCTCGGCATAAGCCTGGTGATTTCAGGTCTGAGGGAATGGTATGCGCTGGCAGCCTTCTGTCTTTCTGGCTTTGTCCTCTTCAGCATACTTTACCAGTGGTTCCGGGAGGTAAAAGCACGTCATCGCATAAAAGCAGAAAACTACTTTAAGGCGTTCTGGGACCTGCTTGGGGTAAACAAACCTCGCTACGGTGGCTATATTGTTCACCTTGGCATCCTTTTGCTCGCCATAGGCATAATTGGCTCATCCTTTTACGACGTAGAAAAGGAAGCCGTGCTCATGCAGGGAGAGTCGATGAGCCTTAATAACTATACTCTCACGTATGAGAGCACGGACCAGTATGATACCCAGAGCAAGACAGTGGTCTCCGCTACCCTGGCAGTCTATAATAAGGGGAAACTGCTCGGCAAATTAATCCCGGAGAAGCACTTTCACCGCAACCACGCCCAGCCGCTAACAGAAGGAGCCACGGTAACGGAAGTAGCCATACGCTCCACTCTGCAGGAAGACTTATACGTCATACTGATTAGCGCAGATAAGAATGGCAGAGCCGCCTTCAAGGTACTGGTCAACCCCCTGGTCAACTGGATATGGATTGGTGGGGGATTCCTCGTCCTGGGAGGGTTAATCGCCTTCTGGCCTGAGCGGCAGAGACAGGCAACGCCAAGACAGCCGGCGAAAAAGGGAAATAGAGATGAGCATTAAGAATAACTCTGGTATCGCTCTGGGCATTATTTTTTACCTGACCGTACTCTCAGTCTCGCCGGTAATGGCCGGTTCAGCCACGGTAAGTGACGTATCCAGGGAGCTTGTCTGCCAGTGCGGCTGCACCATGATATTAAGCAATTGCAGTCATGCCGAATGTGTTCCGCGGGATACAATGACTACCTTGATTGGGCAGAAGCTGGCACAGGGTGAGCCACCGGATGAGATAATCCAGTACTTTGTCGCCCGCTATGGGGAACAGGTGCTGGCATCACCCCCCAAGCAGGGCTTCAACCTAACCGCCTGGTTGTTACCCCTGGCAGCATTGCTCGCTGGTGCAGGGGTAATCTATGCGGCACTAAAGCAATGGCTATGGCGAGGCCATAGTTCTCCCACTGCCCCGATGTCTCCGGAAACCAACCAGGAATACCAGGAACGCCTCGATAAGGAGTTGACGGACTTCAACGAGAGTGCATTCAGATGATTACCGTGATTGCTCTGGTACTGACTTTGCTGACCTTTGCCTTCGTGGTGTATCCGTTTTTTAAACCGCGGCCGCACTCAGCGGAACAGGTTGAAGACGAAAAACTCCAGGACCTGCACTCCCAGCGAGATACCACTTATTCCATGCTCAAGGAACTTGAATTTGATTTTCAATCAGGCGTTCTAACCGAGGAGGACTACCGCGATCTGGAGTCGAAGTACCGGGGAAAGGCGATTTCCCTTCTCCAGAACATCGATGAACTGGGAAAGGACCGTGATATAGACCAGGAAATAGAAAAGCAGGTTCTGGCACTGCGCCGGAGCAAAGGGCAGACCTGCACTCAATGCGGTGCGAGAAGCCGGGAGGCGAACCGCTTTTGCTCCCGATGCGGTGCCAGCCTGAACCGGGGAGAGCAGGTTGACTAAGCGTATCGCCCTGCTGGTTATGGTACTTATGCTCAGCCTGACGATGGCGGTTGCGGCGGCTGAGCCGGGTCAGGGAACGATAGAAGGCCAGTTAGTAAACCAAACCGAAGGCGGCAGCAGTGTGGGCGATGTAGACGTTACCCTGGAGACCC
>JAHJRU010000160.1 GCA_018830745.1 Chloroflexota bacterium | reverse complement strand
TCAGGAGCAAGAAGACGCTATCGCTCTGGAAAAAGAGCCGTTTCTCAAGCTGCCCCTGTCTATCAAGCGTCACCTGCTTCGCATGGCCATTGAAAAACTAATCGGTAACCTCAAAGATATCGAGACCCGGCATATTGAACAGTTGATAGGCGCATTGAACAAACCGGCGGGCAGAAAAATCAGCCTGCCGGAAGGTCTCAACTTTATAATAGAGTATGACCGCTTTCTGCTGAGTATGAACCCATCAGCTTTGTCACCCTTTCCCATATTGAAAGGCGAGCATCCCGTAAAGATACCGGGAGAAACCCAGCTACCAGGCTGGCAAATTCAGGCTGATATAGTCGCCCGAGAGCAAATTGCCAGGGAAGACGATGGCTTTACCGCTTTCTTTGACCGTGATAAGACCGGCGACAGGCTGACAGTACGACCCCGCCGGCGCGGTGACCGCTTCCAGCCGCTGGGCATGACCCAGCTGAAAAAGGTCGGGGAGTTTATGATTGACGCCCGCATACCACAGACCTGGCGTGACCGAATCCCGATAGTATGCTCTCCCACCCAGGTAGTATGGATAGCCGGCTGGCGCATTGATGACCGCGTAAAGGTTAGCGAGGCTACTCAAGAGGTGCTGCGGCTGAGGATGTTGCGGAGTTAATACTCAGTTCGGTTTTACCCCCTGCACCTTTATGCTGACCACCGAACTGGCGACATCCATCACCTTCTCCATCGGTATGGTAATCTTATCAATAATCGCCCCGACTGTGGGGTCGTTAGCCATAAACTCGACCGGAAAAACAGCTTCGTCAACTATCTCAACTTCACGGAAGCCAGCGTCTTTTATTGCCCTTATGTACTCATCCTTAATCAGCGCGCCGGAAATACACCCGACATAGGCGGCGATGGAGTCCCTTATGAAAGCCGGGAGTTCCTTCAATAGCGTGATGTCAGAGACCATCAATCGGCCACCGGGTTTCAATACTCTAAAAGCCTCTTTGAAAACCCTGGGCTTGTCCGGCGAGAGATTGATGACGCAGTTAGAGATGAGCACGTCAACGGAATTATCAGCCACCGGCAGGTTTTCAATCTCCCCCAGCCGAAACTCTACATTTTTGTACCCGCTTTTATTAGCATTTTCTCTGGCTTTATCAATCATCTCCGGCGTCATATCGACACCGATTACCCTGCCCTTCTCACCTACCCGGTTAGCCGCCAGAAAGCAGTCGAAGCCAGCCCCGGCGCCGAGGTCAAGAACGGTCTCACCCTCCTTTAAAGAAGCCAGGGCAACAGGATTGCCGCAACCGAGGCCAAGGTTAGCCCCCTCCGGAACAGATGTAAGGTCCCCCTCCTCATAACCTATGCTCCGGCTGATATCTTCCACCACGCTGCCACCGCAACATGAGCTTGCGGGACCGCAGCAGGAGCCCTTATTCTGGGCTATCTGGCCATAATTTTCTCTCACCGTTTTCTTTATTTCTGCCTCTTTCATGCCAAAAGCCTCCATATATTAGTTAGTATTGCAATGCTTCCTTCATCATCGGGCCAAGCATACCCTTCATTGTCTCCGCAAAGTCATCCGCCTTGACCATCAAAATACAGGATACGCCTCCCTCAGATTGGCAACTCACCACCACGAATTTATCGCCCGCTTTCACCCCGGCTTTGTCCCTCAGTTCTTTGGGGATGACCATCTGCCCTCTCTCATCGATGGTCACCAGCGCCTCCACATTACAGCAGCACGGCACACTACATGATGATTGACCCGTATCACAGCATCCCGGACTCCCACTTTTATCCGCCATAAAACACCTCCGCAGTAGTTTTCTTATTCCACTGATTATTCAGTATACACTGATACCATAAGGCTGTCAAGCCCCTAGGCTAACAAATTTTCAAGGTAATGACAATTCGCTGTAAGAGCTAAAGGCATAGCAATAGCCGCGATGATGTGCTCCCTGTGACCTACTTATCTGGCACAAGGCTGAAATAAAAAAGATGCACGCAGCTGATTATTATCAATAATAAAGCTTTCAAGGCTAAATACGGACGTATACCGCCTGTTATTACTATAAATAATAGTGCAAGGGCAAATAATAATATGAAAAGCAAAAGCGTTTTTTCAAGAAGTCTAAGGTGTCTATGCCGAGGAGTTACCTCAGTGATATGTTGTGGCTTGTCTGTTTCTTGACTTCTGGATAACTTCCAAGCTAGGTATAGGACAAGTACACTCCAGCCCGCTAATGTAAAGCTAAAAAACCCAGCGCTAAACAGATAGCCTTCTCTCAAGTCCAACACGATGATTGGAACAGCCATGGACAAGATTATCCCCACTAATATGTAAAGCTTGCGTGCTTTGCTCATATTGCTTGAGAATAAAGCTTTGTGCAACCTACAAATACCTCCACATCCTCAGTCCCTAAATCCAGAAGTCTTCACTTCATACTATCGTAGTCAGCCTTGCCCCCAGGACTTTAGCCATATGTTCCAGGGCAAAGCTATGTGCCGCCTCGTTAAGCGAGGCCACGCAGTCAACTGGCACCTCAACGTCATAATCACGGTTCCTGGCATCAACCACCGTGTACAGCACACAGATATTGGTCGCCACGCCGCAGATAATCAGCTTATCCGGCTGGAGCTGTTTCAGCTTTTCTTCCAGCCGGGTATCAAAAAACCCGCTGTAACGCTTCTTGGGTATTATCTCACCGGGATAATCAGCCAGTTCCGGAATGACCTCCGATTCTACCGAACCGGCCACGCAATGAGGAGGATATATCCTGAACTCAAGGTCATCGGGGTCATGCTGGTCACCGATGAAGAATACCTTCGAGCCTTGAGCCAGCTCCCGCTCCAGAAGACGCTGGATGTGGGGAATGATGCCACAGGCTTTCTCTCCGACGTAGAGGGGATAAGCTTCCTCAAAAAAGCCCCGGAGCATATCCACTACTATAACCGCATTGGGCATCGTTAGCCTGCTTTTTACCCTGAATACTCCGCTAGCTTACGGGCCAGTTCAAAAGGGTTGCTGCGCACTACGGTGGAGGCATAAATGGACATGCCCCCTATATCCGAGGAGCGCTCTTTAAGGTTGCCCCGGTTCACTGCGCGAACCATTGCCGGAAAGCCTTCCCAGCTTTCATCGGTTTGGCCCAGCGGCGGTGTTACCAGGCTGAGATTGAAGGAAGCTACCCCCATCCGGTCTCTAAGGCAGGCGAGCGCTTCATATGTCCTCTCCTTAAGAGATAGATTCAGCTCATCCGCTATAAGCACCACTTCATCATCCTTGTACGGGGTTAGACTGGCTAATATCTTCACTCCATCCCTCTCAAAAGCACAGTTTACCGAGCGATGAACCTGATACAGGTCATTAAAGTAATTTGAGCCGTAAGACTTTTTATAGGCTAACGCCGCCCGCCGTAACGCCTCAATCTTGCCGTAATGCTGTCCACTGGCCAAAACCAGTTGAGCGTGGCCATGATTTATCGAGGCGGCCGCTCGCCAGAGACAATTCCAGATGAGAAAGAAATATTTGGCATGGGGATTCATAGCGTGCGCCCGCAGAGCCCATTCCCAGCCCACGGTGAAATAGTCCACCACCTGCTCGCGGGTAAACTTAAGGGGATTGAACTCATTGAATACCACTAAACCGTGCAGCCCATCGAATTTGGCTACATTGCTGGCGGTAATACAGTATCTACCCTCCACCCGGCCAAACAGGTCCTCGGGAGTATTTTCCTTAGGATTGGCGAAGGGGTCATTCTTGCGGGAGGCTTCAATCTGAGCCTCAATATCCTGGTCAGAAACCGGCACCGGACGGGCAGCGCGCAACTGGTTGAATATCGTGCCATCGAAGCTTATCTGATTGGTTACCCGAACAATTTGCTGCCGGGCTACTGCTTCAATGGAGCCGAACTGTTGTTTCAGCCACGATTCCATGCTCTGGGGAAAGCGCTGTTCCCCGATAGTGGTGTTAACGGC
>JAHJRU010000159.1 GCA_018830745.1 Chloroflexota bacterium | reverse complement strand
TGAGCAGACGCTTTTGCCAGGTCATTGAAAAACAAACAAACGCTTGGTATTATCTATGCTACCAAACATACTTTTCCCTGTCAATACCATATCAAGTTTCTTAAGAAGATTTATTACTAGCTGAAATCCTGAATTTAAAATCTTAAATTTGGACAAAAGCAAAATGCGTGGTAATCTATATGGAGATGTGTGGGTGAGGACTCAACTTTGTTCGGAGGTTAAAAGTGCCTGACACAGTGGAAAGCAAGGAATCACGTCGAGACCAGATACTCAATGCGGCTACCAGGATTTTTTCGGAGAAGACCTATCACGGCACGACCTTGCAGGACATTGCTGATGCCGTGGGAATGCTCAAGGGCAGTCTTTACTACTACATCGACAGCAAGGAGAGGCTGCTGGCGGACATCATCATAGAGGCGGCCAAGACATTGAACGAGGATTTGGTCCGCGTGGAGAATGCCGATACAGGTCCAGTGGAGCGACTGAGGCAGATAATCCGCGAGCACGTAAAGTTTAACGCTATCTATCGGGAAGCCGGGACACTATTTTTAACGGAGAAAAACGTCATTTCTTCACTGGAGATGAGCGAGCTGGTGGAGATTTTCACCCGCCGTGATAAGCTTCTGGCTCTGGCTCTTAACCAGGCGATTGCGGCGGGCCTATACCGGCAAGTGGATATTAGAATTACCTCGCTGGCTATTGTCGGCATGTGTAATTCGGTGCTTTTCTGGGTCAAGCCTGCCGGTCGCTTTTCTTACGAAGAAATCGCCGATGCTTTCTTTGAGTTGATACACGATGGACTGTCTATCAAGTGAAGTTTAGCTATGGAGGCTTTTTGTTACCCAGGCTAAATTCTTACCGAAATTCCAGGCTGTTCTCATGCCTTCTTCGTCACTGTTTACCTCGCCCTTATCTTTACCAAAGGCAACGCTCCAGTAGCTTGACCCGGGTACCACCAGCCCCAGAACCTGGAACCAGAAGGTGAGTTGTGCGAACGTGAAGTTTTGTCCGGCTCGCCGTGCCACTACCAGCGGACCCCCGACTTTACCCTTGAATGGCTCTCCATTATGGCGGGAAATATACCCCGCGCGCTCTATTAGCGCCTTCATCAAGGCAGTAGCCGAACCATAATATACCGGTGAAGCCAGGATTATGCCACTGGCTTCCTTCATCTTGAGATAGACCGGGAAAAACTCGTCCTCGATAGGGCACCATTCTTCATTGACACAGACCATACAGGCATTGCAGGGCCTTATGTCCAGTCCAGCCAGGCTGAGCAGCTCGGTGTCTAATCCTTCTTCAGCCACAGCCTTGAGCGTGTGGGCGGTTAACAACTCGGTGTTGCCGTTTTTTCGGGGACTGCCAACTATGCCCAGGATTTTCATGTCAATATCCTCCTTCCAGGAAAGCATATTTATAAACCAATAAGGGGCCACTCTCGTCAGGATGTTCCCCCTTGCTCAACGGGTCTCTACGGTGGCATCGTTAACTACTTCGCCAAGTTTATCGTATCTTACCACGAGCCATGGAGGCGAAAATACCGCCGAAGCAGAGCGCCGTGAAAACGATAAAGGCTATATGCAGGCTCTGGATAAACGCCGGATAATATTCCGGAGTGATTTCGGCTCTCCCGATGAACACCACAAAGGTAATCATGGCGATTCCCATGCTGAGTATCATGCCTAACTGCCGCATTGTACCCAGCGTGGCCGAAGCCACTCCATAGGACCTCTTCTCAACGGAGCTCATTACGGCATTGGTATTGGGCGAGGAGAAAAGACCGAAGCCAAGACCGAGGATAATTAAACTGGCCAGGATGAAGCCTATGGTTGTATCCTGTTCGAGGAATATAAGCATGCTAAGCCCTATGGTGCTTAGTACCATCCCCAGAGAGGCGAGTATTCGCGGTTCAATCCTGTCGGAGAGGCGGCCAGCCAGTGGTGAAAAGATGGCTTGCATGGCGGGCATGGAGACCAGAAGCAAACCGGCAGCTTGAGGGCTAAAACCTTTATTGTACTGCAGGTAAAGGCTCATCAGAAAGGTGACAGCAAAGGTGGCGGCATAGTTAATCAGGGCGGCCAGGTTGGAGAAGGCAAAGACGGGGTTATTCCTGAAGAGGTCCATGTGCAGAACCGGGCTTTCTACCCTCATTTCCCATCGTATGAAGGCTATTATTCCCAGGACGCCCACAATGATTGGCCAGACAGCCGCAGCCCTTGGGAGTAAAAAGAGACCAACCATTAAAACTACCAGGGACAGTCCGTAGATTATAGAACCGCTGAGGTCGAACTTTTCCCCCTCTGCCTCGGCCCACTCCCCCTTCAGTTTCCAGAAAACAAGCGTCATTATGATTATGCCGAGAGGGAGATTTATCAGAAATACGCTTCTCCAGCCGAAGTGCTGGGTTAATAATCCCCCCAGAAATGGGCCCATGGAAAGCCCAAAATAGACCGCGGCTACATTTATTCCCAGGACTTTTCCTCTCTCGCCAAAAGGATATACGGATATCAGAATAGCCACGGCGGTACCAAAGGTCATAGCGCCGCCGATTCCCTGTAGAATTCGGAAAGCGATGAGCATAGAGGCCGAAGTTGAGAAAGCCGAGAGGACGGAGGAAATGGTCCAGATTGTTATGCCGTAGGTGAAAATCTTCCTTCGCCCGTAGATATCGGCTAATCGGCCGAAGGGGACGAGAAATACCGCTGCGGCTACAAGAAAGGAAGTGGAAGTCCAGGTGAGTAATACCGCATCAATGCCCAGGTCCTTGCCGATTGACGGAAGGGCAATATTAAAGGCAGAGCCCATAAAAGGGCCAAGAAAGGAAACCATGGTGGCAATAAATAGAACCGCCTTTTTACTAGTTTTGCTATCCACATGGTTTCCCATTTCAACCATTATAACTGAAGAAAGTTGCTAAGTGCTAATGAGGGAGTAACTGCTGAGAGCAGACGTGCGTATGTATTGGGAATGAGGCAGTCTATTTCATATCAGTCTAATCCCACGGCTCTACTTCGATGACTGTTTTCAAGTGCTCAGTGCCCCGGGAAGCAAATGCCTTCTCGTAATCTTCCAGAGGATAGCGGTGGGTAATCATTCTGCTCAGCATGCCATGGAAACGAGAATCTATTTTCCCGATGTCGTCGAGCGCCATCTCAAAGTGGCTGTGGTTGGAGTTTACGCTGCCTACTATTACCTGGTTATAGCGCACTATCTGGCGCAGAATCTGGGCACCATCCAGTTGCATCATGATTTCGTCGCGGGGAATGCCTGTCATCACGTAGATGCTGCTGCGCGACATATGGGTGATTAGCTCCAGGGCAGTGGCGGCGGCGCCAGAAGCTTCAAAAACAATGTCCAGCTGGCCTTCCAGTCCGCACATGTCCAGCAAGTCTCCGGGTGTTTTGGGGTCATTTAGGAAATATATTTTTATGGTAAGGTATTGACAAACTACTACATTATGCTATAATATAACGTACTATATATCGTACACTATTATGTAAGGATGTGAATTATGGTTACTACATTTTTATCTGATGAAGTCATAAGCCCTACCGATTTGAGAGCAAATCAAAGACATTGGTTAGATAGGGCTTCCGAAAACGTAGTAACGATAGTGACTGGGCGTAAGCAATTTGCCCTCATTAATCGTGAGCGTATTAGTAATCTTTATGCACAGAAATACTATTCAGAATTGGTGCTTAGATATTGTCAGGAAGTTAATAATAACATTGAGAGTACTACTTTTCCTTGGGTAAAAGAATTAAGCAGAGAGGAAAAGAGTGAGTTTCATAACGAATTACTTAGTTGTATTATGCAAACCAGTACGACTGATGATTGGTCTTCTATGGAGTATTTGTTAGAAGATTGGAAGGCTACTGCCGAAGTAAATAGCAATTCTGAGGTTGCGGAAG
>JAHJRU010000158.1 GCA_018830745.1 Chloroflexota bacterium | reverse complement strand
TACCCAGACACAACTCAGGTAAATAAGTAGCACAGGCTCCCTACCGGTTTATATTAGTCCGCTACGGTAATCAGGTGCTTAATCCGTTCGTAGGTGGCACCCCCGATACCTTCCACCTTAACCAGTTCATTAATCTGGCGAAAGGGTCCGTTCTGGCGGCGATACTCCACGATATCCTGGGCGCGGGCTTCACCAATCCCGGGCAGAGCCATCAGAAGCCAGGGCTCGGCCCTGTTTATATCTATCTTTTGAGAAGTGTCAGACTCGTCCGGAGTGGGAAAATAGAGAGATACCTGGCTGAGGTCAGCATTATCAGTGGTACCGCCAGCCGCCAGAACGAGAGATTCCAGGGTGTCTCCACTCTTCAACGGATAGAAACCGGGATTATTAACCGCGCCGCCGATATAAATTTCCCCGTTTAACTCTCGAGCATCCGGAATGGTAATTTCAATCGGCTGGCGGCCCCGATACTTTGACCAGATGGCGGCGCTGCTGACAGCAATAACCGCTATGAGGAAAATAACCAGCAGTATCCAGTATGTATTGACCTTGCTTGTTGTCATACCGCTTACAATCTGTACCAGATAGCTGGCCCCGGTGGAAAAGCCCCGGAGCCAGCATCAATTGTCCGCAGGGTTAGATGTTTTACTTTTTCTTGGGCCTGGAGTCCTCATCCCGGCCCTTCTCACCGAACCACTGGCCTTCCTCGCCTATATTAGGCTCCTCCGGCTCAAAGATGTAGGACATCTGCTTGGTATCAATAATCGGTTTCTTGGTATCCGGCATCAGGGTGATATCGGGAACCCTGGCTTTGGGCAGTTTGTTGGTAAATACCGGCATCCGCCTCGGCTCAGACTGGAAAGCCAGCAGCCCCTGCGCCCAGTCCGGGGTGGTGGACTGCAGGGTTTCAAACAGGTCCTCTATCAGTACGCCGGTTCTCTCGTTGGTGGTCATCCCGTATTTAATAGCTAAGCGGTTAAACCATAGAGCGGTGGGCGACCACCGGCTCAGCTTATTGCAGAAGTCATATATCGCCTCGTCCAGCTTATCGGTGGGCACCACTTTATTAACTATACCCCAGTGCAGCGCCTCCTGAGCGTTCATCAGGTCTCCGGTATAGGAATACCACATCTGTATTCTCTCATTGGCCAGGCGGGCAATTTTCTGGTTCCCGTAAGGGGAGCTGAACTGTATCTCCAGTTCGCCAATCATGGTATCTTCAGCCGCAATAATAATGTCACAGCGCAGCATTGTCTCCAGACAAAAGCCGATGGTGTAGCCATGAAGCGCGGCTACCGTAGGCTTCTTACAATCGAATAATTTCTCCCACATCGGCTGCTTGAAATAACGGTGACTGTGGAAGAAGTCCACGCCGTTGCCCCAGCGCCACGGCTTTATCTCAGCCCCGCCGGAGAAATGGGGTCCCCCCGGGGCAGCAAAACAGATTATCACCGCATCATCATCGTCCTCAGCTATTAAAACCGCCTCTCTGATGTCCTCCACCCGGTACAGGCTGAGCGGATTGCGTCTGTCCGGTTCATTGAACTTAATCCACGCTACCCCATTCTTGCACTCGTAATCGACGTACTTTAGCTCCTCCGGTTTACGCAGAGACTTCCTGTTGTCTTCACCAATCACTCTGTCAATTCCTCCTTTAATTAATGATTTGGTTCGAAGCACTCCGAACCCTGATACCGATTATGCGGGTGACCCCTCCCTTAAGCACATAGTCCTCTTTAGACTATGCGGTAATTCTGCGTAATTATAGCCTTAATTACCGTAGGGGGCAACCTCCTCAGGGGCTCAGGGTATTAACGATATCATGGTTGAGATGCTTAAACTGAGAGAACCATTCCATTCTTTCCCGCTTTAATTCCGCGGACAGCTCCGCTATCTCTTTTTCCGTATAGTAATTATTCAGGTCAAACCGGCTTAAGTCGATACCCGGGATGTGAACCGGCACCTCATAGCCCCAGAAATCGTCCTTCTGCCAGACAATCTCATCGCGAGCAATCATCTCAATAATCTTCACTGAATCAAACACAGTTATCTTTTGCCCCATGTCTGCCCCACCCACTTTGCCGGTATTAACCATGAAACACTGGATATCAGGGTTATCCCGCAGGATTTTGAGAAAGATTTCTCCTTCCTCCTCCTCGGAGCCTACGATAAAGGGATTGGTGCCCACTACCCGCAACGACTTACCTGCCTGGGTAGGGTCGCCCGCCGAGGTCTCTATCGATTCACCCAGCATGAAAGCCGCCGCCGCCCATTCCGGGCTGAGACGGACCACCGGTGGTACTATGTCCTGGCGCCGGGTGATAAAGATTATAAAATTCACCTTTTCCAGGTCAACCTCACTATCAGTAAAGGCAATATCGCGCCTTTTGACCATCGCCCGGCCATTAGAGGTCAGCGTATAGTTAAAGAAGTCCACCCTACTGGTGTCCGGCTCCACCCACACGTTTTCCAGTATCGCCCGGGGGCTTATCGCCGCGGCATAGAGAAGCGGTTGAGCCCTGGGTTCCAGTCCTTCCGTCTTAAGGTAGAAAGATTCCTCGGTGCCGATGGCGCTGCCATCGGGCTTCAGTATCACCACATCATCCTGGCGAATCACCACCCTCTCCGGAGAGCGCAGCCAGTGTGAATGGCAGGATAGGGACGTTTTTCCGGTACCGCTCAGCCCAAAAAGGAGAAAGCCGAAGTCCTTTAATTGACCATCGCGGAATACCCGCAGCACCTTGCTGGCGGCATGAAGCCCGAGATTGCCTTCCTGCTTTGCCCGGTACATTATCTGGCGAAGCATGGCTTTCTTGTTTTCACCCTTGTAGTCGCTGCCCATGATAATGGTCAGCCCTTCCTCCGGAAAAACCAGAGTCTTTTTCTCCGGCCAATCCGCTACAGTAATGGTGACGAAATCGGGCTCGCCCCCTTCTGAAGGGAAAAGGGTATTACCCCACATCAGCGGTATGCGGGGATAATCAGCCACAACATACACGCGACAGTTTCTCTTGAATCCAGGCGCCTGGCACATCACCCGGTCAAGCATAATCACTTCCTTATCTCTGAGAAACTCCAGCACCCGACCCACCAGGGCGGCATCCTCCGGTTCCGGCTCACCCGTCACCACCTCGGTGAACTTGGCAATTCTATTCCGCACCTTAGTTACCACGGAAAGGTTGCCAAATTCGGTCACCACCCCTCCACGCTCTAGTGCCCACTCGCGGAGCTGCTCGTCAGAAGGGTTATCAATTATTCGTTTGGGTTTAAACTCGTGGCCGAAAATCTTCTCCATACCGCCGCCTATATTAGTAATTTGCTAAAGGAATATGATACCTGATTCCCATGCCAAATACCAATATGCTATAATTATATAATACGTATTGCTCCCGAGCTTTTTACTGGTGAGGAATAAGAAATGCACAGGGAATGGTTTATTAGATTAGCCCAGACAGCTGCCATTACGGTTGCGGTAGCCGCCATTTGCCAGGAACTGGAAAAGCCCGGTGAAGAGAGGCAGTGGCACGGCAAAGTAGGCTTCATACCTTATGATTTCCGGTTACCTACGCTGGAAAAAATCAAAGGGGCTTACTGGAACGCCAGCGAGGACCGCGTGTTTACCCAACGGGCATTCGGCGTAGGCTGGGCGATTAACTTCCACGCTCTGCTGGAAAACCTCAGGATTATGAGCCAGCCTGCCTATTCCGAGGAAGACTTCCTCATGCCCACCGATTCCATCAAGGAGATACTGGGCAGTCAGGAAACGCTGATAGAGACTTAAAACAAAAAGGTCAAGTCGTGTTAGTGGTAAAACAGGTAAACCGGAAAATATTAGCACGATAAATACAGAGCAAATTCTTTTACTTTGGAAAGGGATCGCGGCTGACATTCCTTCCATAGTAATTGAGGCAGATGCCCAATTCAGTTTTAACAGAAGGGTGATTATTGGCTACAAAGATATATTGCCCATGATAAAACAGACAAACTGGTTGCCTTTTTGTACCAGATCGCATATTAATTCCACTTGGAACGCCTTGCAGTTTTTCTATTACATCCCTTAGTCTTTCTGCTAGAGAAATAATATCGTCCTCTGTATCTATCAGTAAAATGGAAAGTTTTGAGCCCAAGTCACGTACTCTTTTAATATACTGACTCAATTCATCTTCGGTTATCGACGTCGGTTTTGTAGTTTTACACTCGATATAGCTAAGAATGGATTGGCACACCGCTAAAACGTCGAAGTCTCCTGAGGGAAAATTATCCAACCCAATACCCCATTCCGCTGGACACGCAAATTCCCTCTCCATTACAAGGGCTATGTAACGTTCAAAAGTTGGTCCAAAATTATCGATTTTTTGATTGACTATCCAAAGTCCATTTACCTCACTACACACACTTTCTTCGTGCAAGTAAGTTAAGTATTTTCCAAGAGTTTGTTCATCGCAGGTCTTTATTAGCTCCTCCCTACTCACACCACTCCGCCGACTTAGAATATGTCTGAGTAGCTTCCTAAACGATCTGTGACCCATAAGGGAATAATATTGGTCACCCCAATCGGGAGCCCTTCCTCCTTGAGGAAGCGTAGTATGTGGATTCATTCTTGATGGCCCTATAGTTTTACTGCAATCCCCTACACCCGAAATACGTAAACCTATCTGGCGTAAACATGTTTCCACTGGTCTATCGGGAGGTTTTATATTATACTCAGGGGTATTCATTCCTTAGACTTCACTCCCCTCTTATCGCCTCCCTCAGCCCGTAGTAGCGGTGTAAGGCGGCCAGCGCCCGGATGGCTCGCTCCGCCGAGGGAAATACCGGTATCCGCCTGGCCTCCATCTGGTCCACGATAGTGTTTTCACCCTGGGGCATCACCGTCATCCAGATTGCTACCGGCTTTCCCCGCTTAACGGTCTCACTGACCACCCTGAGGAACTCTTCCGGCTTGATGAAACGGTCTATCCTTCCCTGCAAGGCAATGCAATCAACATTTTCATCACCCGCCACAGCATCCACAATCACGGAGCCGACGTCCATCCCGCTGTTAAACTGCCCGCAAATACCCAGGTCAAGGGGATTGGCGCTTATCTCCCACGGAGGAAAGACGGTGCGGAGTTTGTTGTATGCCTCCTCACCCAACTTAGCCATGGTGAGGCCATGATAGTAACACTGGTCCGTAGTCAACACCCCTTCCCCACCGGGACCCGTGGACACGTGAATCCGATTACCCTTCATGGGATAAAGGTATTCAAAAATCTTGGCCAGGTCAAAGAATTCGTCCAGGCTTTGCGCCCGCACTACTCCTGCCTGCTTGCAGGCGGCATCGAAAACGGCATCGCTGGCTCTGATGATAGAGCCGGTATGGGAAGCTGCTGCCTTAGCTCCCGCCTCGGTCCTTCCTGACTTTAGCACGATTACCGGCTTCTCCATGGAAATCCGCTTCAAAAGCCGTAGTAACTCTCTGGCATCCCCGGCAATACCCTCCAGGTGCATAGCGATGACCTCTGTCTCCGGGTCCTGCCCCAGATACTCCAGAGCATCCACCTCATTGACGTCCATCTTATTGCCCAGGTCAATCAGCTTGCTCAGGTACATATGAAACTCCGAAAGCAGCCAGTTTATCCGGGGGTCATACAGTCCCGACTGAAAGATAAAGGAGATTCTCCCCCGGGGTAGCTTTTTGATGGACCGGAAAGAGACGGTAAAATTGTTGTCGGCATTGATGGGGCTGAGAGTATTCGGGCCAATAGCTCTGATGCCGTTATCACGTAATAAGCGGAGTACTTCATCCTGCAGCCTCCGGCCGCTCTCGCCAATTTCGGCGAAACCACCGGGTATCAGGACAACGTTTTTAACCTTTTTAGCCACACAGTCACGAAGAACATCCAGCGCCTTAGTCACCGGAACAGAAATAACCGCCAGGTCTACGTTCCCCTCTATATTCTTCAGGCTGGGGTAGACTTTCATACCCAGAATCTCCTCGGCGTTAGGATTCACCGGGTAAATCTTCCCCCGGTACTTCAGGTTCACCAGGTTGGCTATAAAATTGTAGTTCAGCGTCTTCTGGTTGCTGCTGGCACCCACCACCGCTACGCTCTCTGGATAGAAAAACGAATGCAAGAAATGGCGCTCGATATCACTCATGCTCTCCGATTGCTCCTTTACGCTAAATCAGCCGTAGGAAACCGTGGGCTATGGTAGCCCTATCTCCCCCCGAACCCCATCACCGCTGACCTCTGCCAGCCTGGTAGCTACTATCTGATTGGTTAAGTCCTCACCGTTTCTGGTATACACGCGGATGTAGTTATCGGTCAGTCCCGACCATACACCTGCGGCCTGCTTTTCCCACAATACTTCCCTGGTCTGACCTAAAAACCGCCGGTGAAAGTTTTGTCCGCTTTCTTTTGCCAGAGCCAGCATCCTCCGGCTCCGCTCTTTCTTCATCTTAGCGGTTACCATCTGCGACATTTGCGCTGCCCGCGTCCCCGGACGTGACGAGTAG
>JAHJRU010000157.1 GCA_018830745.1 Chloroflexota bacterium | reverse complement strand
CTGTTTAGCTAGGTCACAACATACTATATTCCTAAAGGTCAATAGCTCCAGCTGAATATCCTTATTTTTCTCTCACACCGGTGGGCAGACCACAGCCTCTGTTTACCTGGCTCCCAACTTAGCTGTTAGATACGGGACCGCCCCGATTTTGTTGGGAGTCCCATCATACCACATACGGGTGTAAATCGTCAGCGTAAATGGGCTACTTCTTAGGCAAAAGTTAATGGACACTTAAGGGCTTGCTCCTGCTCTTTCGATTATGTTGTCGGCTGGTTATTCGCCCTTCCAAACCGGTTCTCTCTTTTCCCGCCAGGCATCAATAGCTTCCTTATGGTCTTCAGTGGCGAAGGCTATTGATTGATTAGCGAGAGATAATTCCAGGGAAGCTGATAAATCCATAGCCAGACTCTTATACATCACCATCTTAGCCAGTTTAACGCCAATCGGAGGGTTGGCCATATAGCTTTGGGCTAATTTCAAGGTCTCTTTCTTGAGCTCAGCCAGGGGCGCTGCCAGATTTACCAGCCCTATCCGCACTGCCTCTTCAGCCATGATAAAGCGGCCGCTGAAGATAATATCAGAGGCTCTGGCTATGCCTACCAGCCGTGGCAGCATCCATAGCGACCCCGATGCCGGAATGAGACCCCTCTTGACCCAGATACAAGACATTCTGGCGTTTTCGGCGATGGTTCTGATATCGCAGGCCATTGATATATCAAAGCCCAGTCCTACAACATCACCATTAATCATAGCTATAGTGGGAACGTGCAGGCTTTGTAATCCGGTTATGATTTTGGGCACTATTTTGCGCAGACGCCTTTGAAACATCTCTGCACTCGGGGAGGTGATAAGGTCAAGCGCAGATTTGTCACCCTTCCAATCGCCGCCGGAGCAGAACGCTATGCCGGTGCCGGTGATGATGAAGGCTCTTATATCCTCATCGTTCTGCGCGGCCTCGATGGCTGATATAAGGTCCAGTCCCATTTGCTCGTTGATGGCGTTCAACCTTTCCGGACGGTTTAATGTGACGGTAGCAATGTGGTCTTTGATATCATAGGTGATTGTCTGATAAGAAGCCATAATCCATCTCCTCTATATAAAAATTACTGACGGTATTTTATTAATCCCCGCTTTTGCCCTCTGCCTTCAAAAGCTGAATGAGTTCCTCGCGGAGTTCTTTTTTGGATATTTTCTCCAGTCCGGCACGTGGAAGCTTGCTTCTAACCTCGAGCCGCTCCGGCAACTTGTAGCGTGCCAGCTTCTGTTCCTTGAGGTAGGATGTCATCTCCTCAAAGGTGAAATCCTCTCCCGGTTTAGGCTCTATGTAAGCACAGCATTTTTCCCCCATCATCTGGTCGGGCATGCCGATAACAGCCGCCGCGGCCACTTTGGGGTGCGCCAGGAGCAGGTCTTCAATTTCAGTGGGATAAATGTTCTGGCCTCCGCGTATGATGACGTCTTTCTTTCTGCCGACTATCCGCAGGTTTCCCGCTGCGTCGAATTTGCCCAGGTCACCGGTGGGGAACCAGTTTTCTCCATCCACGGTTTTCCATGCCTCTTTATTTAGCTCGGGATTTCCATAATATCCAGAAGCCATAAGAGCTCCTGAAACGACTATTTCCCCCTCCTGACCGGTTGGCACCTCCTGCTCGTTATCATCAACTATCTTGACCTTAACGCCCAGGTATGGTTTACCTACTGTCTGAAGGCGCTCGTATTGAGATTGCTCAACATTGGTGCCGGCAACGGCTCCGGCGTCGAAAGTGCCATAGCCTTGGACAACTATCGAGCCCGTTATTTTTTCCCATTCCAAGACCACCTCATAAGGCAGGGGTGCTGTACCAAGTTTAACCGCCCGCAGCGAGCTGAAATCACAATGGTAAAAATCGGGGTGCTTCACCATAGCCACCAGCTGAGCCGGCACGGCAATCAGGATGGTAGGCTTTTCCTTTTCAATCAGCTTAAGGCCTTCACCGGCATCCCATCTCTCCATTAAAATAACTTTTAATCCCAGTAGAGGTACCGCCCCATTGTAGGTCACCACGGCGGCGTTTCCGGCAACGACATTAGCCGCAGAGAGGATGGTATCTTCAGGGGTTAGCTTCAGCAGACGGGCATAGGCGGCGCCCATCGCTATTCTGGCTGGTATGGGGTGTTCCACAAATTTAGGTAAACCGGTGGTGCCGCTGGTGAGACCAATAACGCCAAACTCGAATAGACCAAACCTGGTTTGCTCCAGGTAATCACCGGGGTATTTCTTTTCGATAGGTTGCTGAATCATTTCTTGTACCGATATCGTTCCCGGTGGCACCTCATCACCGATAACCAATATGTGCTTCAAAGAGGGCAGTTCCGGTTTCAGCTCCTCAATCATGTTAAAGAAATCGAAGTTCCTGAACTGCCATGGAATGATGACGCTTACTGCGTCAAGATGCTGCAAGGTATGTTCCATCTCCCGGTGCCTCAGGGTCATAAGCGGAGTAGCACAGAGGACACCGGCTTTCTCACAGCCAAGTCTAACTATAAAGCTTTCCACGCAATTGGGTATTTGCATAACCACTATTTCATTCCTTTTAACACCCAATTCCAATAGCCCTAAAGCAAACCGGTCAGAGAATAGCTTGACCTCTGCCCAGGTTAAACTGCTTCTGGAATCAACCAGAACCAACCGGTCTGGGTGCTCTCTGGCATTTCTATCCCAGAGTTCTGCCGTGGTCTCTGTCCTCCAGTATCCTTGGGAGACAAATAGTTCCGCCATTTCCCGGCTATACATTGTTAGCTGTGCCATTATTGCCTCTTTCCCATGATGCGCCTCGGTAATTATACCAGCTTTGGGGTTCGAATTACAGGTAAACCCGGGCTGCTCCCGCTGACCTGCTGGCGGGTGCTTTTAATATCTCTATTGACACTATTGCCGAGTTCGGATATTATTGTTGGCATACTTTAATACAACAGGAGCGTGTAATGCCGGACTCGTCACCACTATCTGAAGCAGACACCAATGCTCCACAATCGGCACCTGACCGATTGCTCGCCGGAGCCATTGATTGCCATGTCCACATCGGCCCTGAGCCCTTTCAAGAACGGCGAGTCGATACTGTCACCCTGGCTCTGGAAGCCAGGGAAGCGGGCATGCGAGCCATGGTTATCAAATCCCACTATTACTGCACGGCGCCGGTGGCTCACCTGGTCAACCAGATTGTGCCTGACTTCTCGCTGGTTGGCAGCCTGACGCTTAACGGTGGAGCCGGAGGGCTAAACCCTGAGGTGGTAGATGCTGCGGTTGAGATAGGAGCCAGGGTTGTCTGGATGCCCACCTATTCTTCTATGCCGGATATCAGGAGAAGGGCTGAGGGTAAGCGCTATCCGGTGGGAACCACCACCAACGTGCCGATAAGCGGAATCTCCCTCCTGGCTTCAGATGGCAAGCTGGTGCCCCATATGATGTCCATCCTGGAAATCATGAAGGGAAACAACGTGGCGCTGGCTACCGGGCACGTTTCCGTGCCGGAAAGCTACGCCGTCACCGCTGAAGCACGGCGGATGGGGATAGAGGTAATAATCACCCACCCTCTGAGTGAATCTACCGGCAGTCGGCTTTCCCTGGAACAGCAACAGGAATTAGCCGCCCTGGGCGCATATATAGAGTACACCTTCGTTCCCTGTATGCCGTCCTCACAGCAAATGAACCCGGCGGTAATCGTGGAACATGTAAACGCCATAGGCGTAGAGCACTGTATCCTGACCACGGATTTCGGGCAAAACACCAATCCCCCGCCGCCGGAGGGTTTCCGCATGATGCTTGCCATCATGTTGAGATTGGGGCTCTCAGAAAAGGAACTGGATACTCTGGTTAAAACCAATCCGACCAGGCTGCTTGGCCTGGATTGAGTTACAGACCGCAGCTCAATATCTTTCAGGACGCATAATCCTTCCATTCCGTCTTTTAGACATTGCATTTAGCCGCTTTATTTTCCTTCTAAAGGTCATTCAGTGTAAAATGGGGCAACGAGTGATGAGGTATGATGGTTCGGCGCATTAAGGACAGGATATTTTACGGCTGGGTGATTGTAGCCGCCTCTCTGATTATTGCCGGTGTTTTCCTG
>JAHJRU010000156.1 GCA_018830745.1 Chloroflexota bacterium | reverse complement strand
GTGCCGGTATCGAATTCCAGGGTATCGATGACGGCATCGGTGATATTGCCGCTGGGAGCTATCTCCACCGTTTTGAGGAAGCCATCGTCCGCCGGTCCCCGATAGGCAATGGCGTAGACATTGCCGGAAACATGGATTATGCTGGGTTCCTGGCCGTTGACGCTGTCAAACTCCAGGGTATCGATGACGGCATCGGTGATCTGGCCGCTGGCGGCTATCTCCACTGTTGTGAGAAAGCCATTGTCCGCCGGTCCCCGATAGGCAATGGCGTAAACATCGCCGGAAACATGGATTATGCCGGGTTCACGCCCTGTGACGGCATCGAATTCCAGGGTGTCGATTACGGCATCGGTGATATTGCCGCTGGTGGCTATATCCACTGTCGTCAGGAAGCCATTGTCCCCCGTTCCCCGATAGGCAATGGCGTAAACATTGCCGGAAACATGGATTATGCTGGGTTCTTGCCCCGTGCCGGTATCGAATTCCAGGGTATCGATGACGGCATCGGTGATATTGCCGCTGGGAGCTATCTCCACCGTTTTGAGGAAACCATCGCTGCCCGGTCCCTCATAGGCGATGGCGTAAACATCGCCGCTGACGTGGGTTACGGCGGGGGCCATGCCGTTCACGGTGTCGAACTCCAGGGTGTCGCCAACCGGCTCGGTAAGCGGTCCCGCTCTCCAGGTCTGATACCTTGCCAGATTTGATTCGTTGACATTGCCCCGCCCTTGTTCGATTCTGCGCCCTAAATCGCTACTGTAATCCTCATCATAGTTGTACAGGGTGGCGGCCGTCGGCGCTGTGGTGCTCAGGGGCAGCGTCTCCTGAGCGGTGGTATTGGCTGTTGGTGGTGTGGGGTTGTTATGCAGGTATAGCGGATAAGACCGGAAATGGTTCCAGGTTGAGACACCGCCAGGAGTGGAGATAATGGCCAGGTTGTATCTCGATTCGTGAACAGATGGACTTAGCTTTAGCTCCACTATTATGTCTTCGTCGGGATTCAATATTCCCGCTTCCAGCAGTTCGGGCGTGGAGTTGGCGGCATCGAGGTAGATTCCTTTAACCGACCACTGGTTAAGGTCGGGCGGTCCTTCGACATATGGCAGCCAGTACACATAATAATTGTTCTGGCTATCAAAGTATTGCACGATGACATCCCATTTTGAGAAGTCGGCTATGCTTGTCCGGCCATCGTTGGTTAGTGAGACTTCCAAATTGCGGTGCTCAATCGGTAGCAAACTGGTGGAGAGCGAAGATATGTTTGTTATCCGAATGGTCTCATTGCGCTCATAAGTGGCGGCAAGTTCACGGGTGCTGGTATCCAGGATGGCAAAAGAGTCGGAAGCCATGGTCATTCCTGCCAGTAGAATGAGCGCGGTGCATATCACAAAGGGTATAGCTCTTTCCATGATTACTCAATCTGCAGATGAGCGATATCCTTATTCTAGCGCAGATGCCCTCTTGAGGTGACTTTACCAGCCACCAATTAGGGTTGGTGGTAGCCCTCAATTATCGGTGGAGTCCCCGTGGCGCAGCCGGGCATTTGCCGGTATGTCATGGCAGTAGGAGCCCGAGGAGTGCCTTGAAAACCGCGATGCAAAAAACCGTGGTAACCTGGTTGATGGGGATTGATTCAAGTCCAGGCGGTTCGGGTGAGTCCCGGCTTAGCCTCCCCTCACCGCTTTTCAGGTTGACTACGTTCGGGTACTTTTGTTAGAATTGCCCATCTGGGCTGTCAGAACAGGATTCAAGGTTATACAGGTTTGGCGTGGAGGAAAAAAGCATGTACGATGTCATTGTAGTTGGTGCTGGCCCCGCCGGGTCCCTGGCGGCGAAGAAATGTGCGGAGCAGGGGCTTGGGGTCCTGTTGCTGGAGAAGAGCGCCTTACCTCGAGACAAGGTGTGCTCCGGTATGGTAATGGGGGTGATGGCTCAGGAGCTGGTGCGTCAGGAGTTTGGCGAAATCCCGTATGAGTCTTTAACCAATCCCTCCCACCTGGCAGGCTTTCTGCTGTATGTGCCAGAGACAGAACCCCAGGTGTTGGAATACAGGATGCCATTTGCCTGGAGGCGCGACCTTGACTTCTGGATGACACAGCAGGCAAGACAGGCCGGAGCTGACATCAGGGATGGGGTTAAGGTCGTCTCGGTAGAGCCGGAAAGCGGGCATTGCGTGGTCAGGCTGGGTCAGGAGACAATCGAATCCAGGTTTGTCATCGGAGCCGATGGCGCTAATTCAACCATCAGGAGGTCAATTCACCCGGAACTCAACATTACTTATCGCACGGCATACCGTGAATGTTACTCCGGGGAGCTGGCTCTGGACCGCAACTACTTCCACTGGTTCGCCCCGCTTTCCCGCACCAGCCCGCGATTTAGCTTATGTCATAAGGGCGAGTTCTTTCTCCTGGGGGGAGCGTTGAAACAGCTCAGAAGCGAGGCCAATAAGATATTGGGGTCGTACGGCTTTTCGGGGCGGGAGAGACCTATCTGGAAAGACGGATGTATCTCCGGTGCCGGCGTCAACCTTAAAGGGGGCCTTTACTCCGGCGCTTTTATTCCGGCGCGGGACAACATTCTGCTGGTAGGCGATGCCGCACTGTTGCAGATGCCGGTGTCCTGGGACGGCATAGGGATGGCGCTTAAAAGCAGTCTTCACGCTGTCGAATCGATAGTCGATGCCCTGGCAACCGGGCGTGATGTCGGGGAGATATATCTCCCCCGATTTGCCTCTCTGCTGGATATTTTGAAGGACCTTGACTTGCTTGGTGCCAGGATTGAGGAAGCCGGTAAGCAGGGGAGAAAGGCGCTGGCCGCTGCGTGGGCGGATGGTATTAAGGCGGCTCTGAGCATTGCTTGATTCCCCTTTGGACTACCGCGTGGCTGATTATCCCCCAATGTGACGTTCGATTATTGCCGGACAGGATTATTAGAGAAAATTGCTGAACAATCGAGACGCGGTCCAATCTCCCGGAAAAACACCCGGATTCTTCTACGGCTATGTGGTAGTTGCCACGGCCGCTATTATCATGCTGGCAATGTGGGGTACCTACTATTCCTTTGGCATCTTCTTCAAACCGCTTTTATCCGAATTCGGGTGGACCCGCGCCATGACATCAGGCGCTTTCTCACTGTCCACAATACTGCATGGCATCGGGGCCATTTTCGCCGGCAGGCTGACCGACAGGTTCGGCCCTCGCATGGTGATAAGAATCACCGGACTGTCCCTGGGACTGGGCTATTTGCTGATGTCACAAACCACGTCCATCTGGCAGCTCTACGTTTTCTACGGGGTAATGGTCGGAATCGGTATGGGGGGCCCCTTTGTGCCGCTGCTTTC
This sequence comes from Chloroflexota bacterium, assembly GCA_018830745.1. Taxonomy (GTDB): domain Bacteria; phylum Chloroflexota; class Dehalococcoidia; order Dehalococcoidales; family JAHJRU01; genus JAHJRU01. The sequence goes on along the minus strand of JAHJRU010000156.1, from coordinate 7,320 downwards.
AACAACTGCCCGGTGGTTTGAAGCGAGAAGGGGTTTGATGACAGGGATTGTTGCCGCCGGTATAGGTGCCGGCGCCGTTATTATGCCACCTCTGGCTAACTGGCTTATCCTGAAATATAACTGGAGTGTAGCCTATGTCATTTTTGGTAGCGTGGTTCTGGTGCTTACCATACCGGTCGCCCAGTTACTGAGCCGTGACCCCGCTCAGATGGGGCAAGTGCCCTACGGCCAGGGAGAGGTGGAAGAACAGCGCCCCCGGTTAGAGGGCAGGTCAATTTCGTTCAGGCAGGCGCTTGGCACCTGGCAATTCTGGACCGTCTGTGCCATGACTATGTGCCTTGGCTTCATTCTTTTTACCATCATGGTGCATATAGCACCTCATGTTACCGATATGGGAATTTCGGCGGCTAACGCCGCCAATACGCTGGCTGTTATTGGTATATTTAGCATCGTCGGTAAGGTCGGGATGGGCTATATGATTGACCGGACCTCAAGTAGAGCCGCCTGGATGATAGGCTTTGTTACCATGGCTATGGCTCTGTTTTTGCTCCTGGCCGCCAGGGATATATGGGTGCTCTATGTATTTGCGGTTATCTTTGGCTTCGCTTACGGGGCATGTGTAACCGCAGAGGCGCCACTGATAGCTGAGCTATTCGGACTTAGTTCACACGGAGTGATTTTTGGTTTTGTCAGCATGTCCTTCACCATTGGCGCCGCGGTTGGACCTCTTCAAGCTGGTTACATATTTGATGTAAATTCCAGCTATCAGATGGCCTTTCTGATTTGCGGGGTTGTAGCTATTATAGGCTTGGCATTAACCGCCATCGTGAAGCCTATTAGTGATAAGCAGATAGCGTATTAAAGACGCCCGCCTGCTTTTCCTCTGTTGTTCCCCGGTATATGTATTTCCTCCGGGGGCATTGAGTTTTCCCTGCGACTAAAAAGTCTCTTTCAGGTGCCCGGTGTGCCGCTGTTTCGGATGACATTCGGCTTACCTTCCCTAATAATGGGTGATTGTACCGTTGAGAAATCAAGGTTTACACCCTTTGGGAGTCTATCGTAATGGAGTATTCTTTAGTTATTGACAGGTAGTCGGGAGACGGATTTAATGAAACGGGCAATTATCGTGCTGGCGATATTACTCGCTATGGTACTTGTTGCCAGTACGATTGGATGTAACAAAGTAGAAGAAATCAGGGAAAAAGTGCGAGATGTTATCTCGCACTCCAAACCGGTGGTTGCCCCTATACACCTGCCAATTGGGCAGGCCGCCGCGGCCTCATCATCAGAATATCCTGTACCCCAGGCACCGGAAGACACTCCTGCGGGGGCAGAGAACACCGATTCGCCCCAAGCGTCAAAATCGACTCAAGAACCAGACCTGCTTATCGAGGGCATCACCTGGAGACCACTGAACCCGGCACCCGGTGAGCTGGTAGCTTTCACCATCACCGTAAAAAACCAGGGTGGTAGCAGCGCCGCGGCTTCTCAGGTCTACTACTATGTGGACGGTTCCCGGCGTGGCGCAGGCAGTGTTTCCCCGGTACCTGCTGGCGGCGAACTTACCAAGAGCTTCAGCTGGAGGGTTGAAAGCCTGGCGTACACTGTAAAAGCGGTGGCTGACGGTGATAACCAGCTTGTCGAAAGCGATGAAGCTAACAACGAAAAAGGAATTACTTTCTCGGGCATGACTATCCCGGAACCAGACCTCGTGGTCAAAGACATCACCTGGACTCCGCTGCGTCCTTCACCAACGGATACGGTAACCTTTACCGTGACTATAGAGAACCAGGGTGAGGGCAGCGCGGCTGCCTCGAAGGTCGGCTACTACATTGACGATTCTGAGCAGGGGTCCGGTACATTGGCTTCAATACCTGCCGGAGGAACAACCACGGGCACATTCACCTGGAACGCGGAAACCGGCGAGCATGTTATTAAGGCAGTTGCCGACTACGACGATGCCGTTTTTGAGAGTGATGAGACCAACAACGAGAAGGAGCTTGCTTCCTCCAAGATATACCTGGCAGACCTCGTCATCGCCGATATAACCTGGAGCCCGTCAAGTCCTTCACCAACGGATACGGTAACCTTCACTGTCACCATAAAGAACCAGGGAAATGGTGAGGCGGGAAGTTTCCAGTCCAATTTCTACGCCGACAACGTCAGGGGAGGTGGCAGCAGTGGAACGAGCGTTATTTCCTCCTTAGCCGCCGGGGCTGCAGCCACGGGCACATTTACCTGGGTTGCCCTTGTCGGAAGCCACAACTTTTCAGCCGTGGCCGACCACTTCGGCCAGATTGTTGAAAGCGATGAAAGCAACAACTTTAAGCTGGCTACACTGGCGGTAGCTTATCCCAAGCCTGACCTCATTGTCCAGGATATAACCTGGAGCCCGTCAAACCCCTCGCCCGGGGAAACGGTAACCTTCAGCATTGACATAAAGAACCAGGGTGATAATATTGCCGTGGCTTCTCAGGCATACTACTATATCGATGGCTCTCTGCAGGGGTCCGGTGCTATTTCCTCTATACCTGCCGGAGGCATGGCCACAGGGACTTTCACCTGGAGCGCTGAGCTCGGAAGCCATACCATTAAGGCCGTGGCCGACTATAGCGATGCCATTCCCGAAAGCGATGAGACCAACAACGAGAAGGAGAGCACTTTCACGGAGGTGCTGCTCGTAGACCTAATCGTAGATGATATAACCTGGTCTCCTCTGAATCCTTTCCTGGATGAAAACTTCACCTTCACGGTTAGCATAAAGAACCAGGGCAAGGATGAATCCGGCTCCTTCCAGGTATACTATTATGTCGATGGCTCGCAAAAGGGCCCCACTGATATGGCTTCAATACCTGCGGGAGAAACAGCCACAGGGACATTCACCTGGAAAGCCAAGCTGGGAGAGCATATTATCAAGGCTGTCGTCGACTATAACGACGATGTTTCCGAGAGCGATGAGACCAATAACGAAAAGGAATTCACTTTCTCAGAGACGACGGTACCGGAGCCAGACCTTTTTATCGAAAGCCTGACCTGGCATCCGCTCAACCCCTCACCGGGAGAGACGGTGACCTTCACGGTTATCATAAAGAACCAGGGTAGCGGTAGAGCGCGGTCCTTCTGGATTTATTACTATATAAATGGCATTCGCATAGACCCGTCCGGACGTGTTCTGGAGATATACGCTGGAGACACATGGACAGAGACCTTCACCTGGGGTGCCTTGCCGGGAACCTATTCGATTAAGCTGATTGCCGACCCATATAATCAATTGAGTGAAATCAATGAGGCCAATAATGAGAAAGAGGCTACCTTAATTATTGAGTAGCCTGATATACACTAAAACGGGCTGATTAAACCTTTATATGCCCCTGATAAATATGAAGCTGATTATTAGCCGCAGGTTCGCCTATTTAAGGTTCTAAGCCAGTGTTTTATGCCCTTCCACCTGCCCTGCAAGAGCAGATACCCCTGGGGATTGCCTCTGTGCTTGCGTGGTTTAGCAGCGTCCCGGAATCAGGATTCGGCGTACTGCTCCCGAAGCACTCTCTTAAGCACTTTGCCCATCTGGTTGCGCGGTAGAATATCTACAAAGATTACTGACCTGGGCCGTTTAAAGCTTAACCTGGCGCGGCAGTATTCACGAATCTCTTCTTCGGTAGCCGTCTCCCCTTTTTTGGTTACCACGAAGGCTACTGGCTCCTGTCCCCATTCCGGGTCAGGCACTCCAATTACGGCTGCCTCTTCTATTTTAGGGTGGGAGTGCAGCACGTTCTCGACCTCCTCGGGGGAGATATTCTCACCGCCCCGTATAATCATATCGTCCTTGCGGCCGGAGAGATAAATATAACCCTCCTCATCCATCCAGCCGATGTCTCCGGTGCGCAGCCACCCATCCGGGGTCATGACCTGGGCGGTCTTTTGCTCATCCTGCCAGTATCCGCTCATCACCCGCGGTCCACGGGCCATAATCTCGCCTGCCTGCCCGAGGGGTAATTCCTCACCGGTTTCCTCGTCAACAATCTTCACCTCTACGTCGGGCAGAGGCCGTCCGATGGATGAAGTAAGCCTCTTTAGCTTCTTTTCCTTTTCCTCCTCGGTGCCCTCGATGATGTGGTCTTCCGGTCCCAGGACGGTTATGGTGGAAGCCGTTTCCGTCTGACCGAAGGCATTGATGAATCTCACCCAGGGCATAACCTTCATCGCTTTTTTAATAACCTCCAGGGGCATGGAGGCGGCACCATAAGTCAGCACGCTGAGACTGCTCAGGTCATATTTTTCGAAATCCGGGTCATCGATAACCCACTTGAGCATGGTCGGCACCAGCATTGCCCGGGTCACCCGCTCCCTTTGCACGGTTTCCAGCCACTCCTTGGTAGCGAACTGTCTCATGAGCACCAGGGTTCGGCCGCCGTATATAGCCGTCAGCAATGCCTGAAGGCCGGCGACGTGATACATGGGAACGGTGAGCGCATTTTTCTCCTCGATTTCCGGGCTGGGCGGGTCAACATTCTCCAAAACATAGGACGAGAACCCGCTGTGCCTCAGGGGAACGCCTTTGGGACGCCCGGTGGTACCGGCGGTGTATACCAGAATGGTCACATCCTCATCATCGATTTCGGTGAACACCTCTTCCGGGGATGAAGCGCTGACCAGGTCTTCATAATAGGGCATATCCGGCTGTTTGCTGTCTATGGTAATGCATTGCTTTATCGAGGGTAGCTGTGGGAGCATAGCCTTGACCATATCCATATATCTATCACCGCTTAACAGGACTTTTGCCTCGGCATTTTCCAGCATATAGCTGAGTTCATCCTGCCTGGCGCGGAAATTCAGGGGGACCATGATAGCCCCCAGTTTGGCGGCGGCGAAATAGGACTCCAGATATTGGGGGCAGTTGACCTGCAGTACGGCTACCCGGTCACCTTTTTCCACGCCCATACCGGCCAGGGCGTTAGCCAGCCGGTTGACGCGTTCATTCGTCTGGGCGTAGGTTTGCCTTTTCCCTTCGAATACCGTGCAGTCCCGATCCGGACAGATGGCGCTGGCGATAGTCAAGAAATCAATCGTATTCATTTTACCCTTCTTTCTGTTGAAAATATATAGGCGAAATGAATGTGCTTCTGCTTAGCTGTATTCATTTGAGTGGTGGGGTGATGAGGGATTCGTTCATTAAGTTCGCATATTGTTATAGCAGTAAAACGTTGGTTCTGTCAACATTACCGGCGGTGCGGTTAATCAGTGTCATTGTTTGTGGTGACGTTGAGTGTATCGGATGTTGACAGTCAGCTTGTAAAAGTCTAACATATCAAAGAAATCCTCCTTGATAGTGTCACAAAAGGGGAACGCAGGTCGTACGCCGTTTTCAAAGAATGTTCAGTAATTACGGAGAATCATAGGGGAAAATTGTTATGGTTTCGGATTTAATAAACAAACAAGAAGGCGATAAAATTATCTATCATACCTGTATGGCTAACTGTGGCGCCACCTACCAATGCGTTTTTAAATCGCATGTTAAGGATGGGGTGGTAATCAGAATCGAGCCAGATGACCGCTATAACACCGGTGTGGGCCGTGAAGATGAAGTTCTCTCGGAAGAGCAGATAATCAAAACCCATTTCCAGAGGAGACCGTGCACTAAAGGTATCGTCTTCCATAAATATCTTTACCGTCCGGACCGGATTTTATATCCTCTTAAACGAGACCCAGATTCTAAGCGGGGGGAAGGGAAATATACCAGGATATCCTGGGATGAGGCTCTGACTACAATTGTTGAAAAGATGAAAGAAGTCAGGGAAAAGTATGGACCTTATTCCATCATTATCCCTTACATGCCCAACGAAGCAGCGGTACGCCTCTTCTCATTCTGGGGAGCGGGAACGGATAGCTGGGGCTGGTGTTCCTACGATGCCACCAGGATGATGGCCCATATAGTTGCGGGAGAGAAGGGTTGGGACTACTCGGGGTACGCGTCAGGTTCACCTGCGGACATGCTGGCGCACTCCAAGCTAGTCGTTATATGGGGTATGGACCCTACCATGGGTTCCTGTGGCCCCGGTTTTCAGTTCTCTTACTTTTTAAAGCTTGCCCGGGAAAGGGGCAAGAAGGTCATTATCTTCGACCCAAAATACACTCCGGCGGCAGCCGTTCTGGCTGACCAGTGGATACCCATCAAACCGGGAACAGATACTGCCATGTTTATGGCTCTGGCTAACGTCCTGTTCAAAAACGATTCATGGGATAAGGAGTTTGTGGCTAAATATGTAGAGCCCGGGGGATTTGAGAAGTGGAGAAACTACGTAATGGGGCTGGAGGACGGAGTTGAAAAAACCCCCGAGTGGGCGGAGGAACAGTGTGCCGTACCGGCAGACACGATTCGGAGCTTAGCGGAGCTTATTGAAGCCAACAGACCGGCCTGGCTGTGGAACCACTGGGGGTCAAACCGCAAAAGCCGGGGTGAGAACACCGTAAGGGCTTTCGCTGCCTTGCAGGCGATGCTGGGTTACTGGGGGACTCCGGGAGCTGGCCCGGCGCTGAATATGGGTTCGTCCCGCCCTATTCCGATGCAGGTCTCCTGGGGTCCGCAGGGCGAATACCAGGTTCCGATGTTATACCGGAGCCACTACTGGGCGCAGGCGGTCCTCCTTCTGGACGCCGTAAGAAGTGGTGAGCTTAGCGAAGAAGACTACATGAGGATGGTGGGCTGGAAAACGGACCCGGCTATCTTGAAAGACTTCAATCCCAGGCTGCTTTTCTGGGGTGGCGGACATAAGCCACATGCATCCGACTTTCTGGTCACTGCCTGTGAATCGCCCAATTATCAGCTAGCGGCGTTAGAGAAAATGGAATTCTTCGTTATGATGCAGAGCACGATGACCCCTACTACTAAATATGCTGACTTGATACTTCCCTCTCAAGACTGGATGTGGGAAGAAGCAAACCTCACAAAGAGCGGCTACGGAGGATTTGAGGCGATAAACTATTGCCCCGGGGTGGTAGCACCCCCCGGCGAAGTTAGACCTGTCGCCTGGGTTTTCACCAAGCTGGCGGAGAAACTCGGCTTAGACCCCAGAAAATACTTCAAATACTATACCACTGACGAGAATTGGGATAAGGACTGGGAGCGCTACCAGAAGGACCGTTACCAGCAGGTCATAGATTATTATAAAAAGCGAAATATCGAAGTTCCGCCATGGGAAGAGTTCAGCAAAGGCAGCTTCATCAACTGTGACGAACTGGAAGATGAGCCTTTTACCGGTTTCGACGCACAAATCAAGGAGGGTAAGCCATTCCAGACGGAATCGGGGAAGATTGAGTTCT
>JAHJRU010000155.1 GCA_018830745.1 Chloroflexota bacterium | reverse complement strand
CCAGCATTGGGGCGCGCCGCATGGCGATGCTGTCCCTTCGTCCGGCGGTGGTCGATTTTATTGACCGGATAGCCTACCGCCCCGGACGGGAGATGCAGCTGGAGAGTATAGACATAGAGGTTGGCGCTTCTCTATCCGGTAAAACTATGGCGGAAGCTCACCATGATTATGGGATTACCGTTCTGGCGATGAGGACCAAAGATGGGGAACTTCTGACCAATCCACCAGATGACCAGCCTATTAAAGATGGCGACCGGTTGATTATTATTGGCACTAAGAAGAAGCTGGCTGAACTGGACAAGGCTATTGAGGTGGAGGGAGGAAAAAAATGAGCAAGACAAAGGCGGGTATCATCAATGTTACCGGTTATGCCGGTGTTGACCTGGCCCGGCTACTGTATAGGCACCCATCGGTGGAACTGGTGTCGGTTACCGGGAGAAGTGCCGCCGGTAAAAAGCTGGCTGAAGTTTTCCCTCATCTATCCGAGATAGACCTGACTATCGAAGCGGAGCTGGGGAAGGTAGATATTGTCTTTTCCGCCATGCCGCACAAGGAAAGCGCCGAGGAGATAATGCCCTTGGTCAAGCAGGGAATAAAAGTGGTTGATATAAGCGCCGATTTCAGGCTGAAGGAGGCGGAGAAATATCCCGAATGGTACGGCTTCACTCATCCCGCCCCGGAGCTGCTGGGTAAGGCGGTGTATGGACTGCCGGAGCTGTACCGTTCTCAGGTTGCCTCGGCGCAGTTGGTGGCTAATCCGGGTTGCTATTCCACCAGCGCTATACTGGCTTTAGCCCCGGTGGCTAAGGAGGGGCTCATAGAGTCCGGGATTATAGTAGACAGTAAATCCGGAGTATCCGGAGCGGGCCGTACCCTCAGTATGCCTACCCATTTCTCCGAGGCAAATGAAGACGTGGCGGCTTATGCCCTGGGTGGTCACCGGCATTTGCCGGAGATTATTCAGGAAGTGGGGCGGCTTCGTCCGGGATGGTCGCCGTCGATAACCTTTGTTCCTCATCTCATACCAATGACCCGCGGCATCCTGAGCACCTGTTACTGTCAGTTAGCCGGTGGTGGCGCGAAGGATGAGAAAGAGATAAGGCAGCTCTACCAGGATTTCTACCGGGACGAACCCTTTGTCCGGGTGGTGGACGCTCCGCCTCACACCAAACATACTTCGGGGAATAATCTCTGTCTTCTATATCCTGTTCTTGACCCGAAGACAGGCAGGCTCATCGTTATCAGTTGTCTGGATAATCTGGTCAAGGGAGCGGCAGGACAGGCAATTCAAAACATGAACCTGATGCTAGGTTTGCCTGAGACCGACGGTCTTGAGACCATATCCGTGTATCCCTAGCTGAGTATTCGAGGACTGATTGGCATATAGCGCTCGAAAATAACAGTAGAGGTGAAGTCAATGACTGTGAAGTATGTTCATCAGGAACTGGAACAGGATGTATATTTTCCCGCCGGTTATTATGTACCACATAAGGAAGAGAGGTTAAAATGCAACGGCAGGGAAGTTCTATATATAGTTGGCTATGTGATGATAGAGTCTTCCTGCTGCGGTACGGCTAACTGGTCTTATGCTCTGGTGCCGGGCTATGTGGTTGACTGGCAGAGCGAGACCAATGAGAGCGGCTTACCGGTGTCCGCAATAGAAGTAATTGCCGATGATGAGGTGCGGAAGGATATCAGGGGAACCATCCAGAAGGCGGAGCAGGTCTCTAATGTTGAGTTCTGGTAGGCTGCCTTTATGCTGGCTATGCCAGACGGTGCAATATGAGAGAAATACCCAGTGAGGCCGGCAGTAATGCCAGCCTCAAAGCATTTCGCCCGTTTGACTATATCAAGATTACCATCTTTGGTTTTGCGGTGGCGGCTCTCTGGAGCAGCCTGCATAGCATCATCTTACCGCTACGTCTGTTAGATTTCGCTTCTGAGTCAGTCAAGAATACTTACCTCGGGCTGCTTACCTTTGCCGGTTTGGTCCTTGCCATGGCTATCCAGCCCATAGCTGGAGCGGTTAGTGACCGCTCTGCCTTCGGCTGGGGACGGCGGTGCCCTTATATCGTATTGGGTGCTACAATGGCTATTCTGTTGCTACCGGGGATAGGCCTTGCCGGCAGTTTTGCGGCTATTTTTGTCATGTACTGCCTGCTGCAAATTTTCTCCAACACGGCGCAGGGTCCGTTTCAGGCGTTTATTCCCGACTTCGTTCCGGAGGGTAAGCGGGGCTTAGCTTCGGGGGTGAAGACCCTGCTGGAGATTGGCGGTGGCGTGGCGCTATTATATCCGGTGGCGTTCTTTATGGGCCGCTATTCTGGCGGCGGTGGATTACACTGGCAATGGTTGGCTCTGGGTGCATTGGCTATGGTGCTGCTAGGGGCGATGCTGGTTACTGTATTGACGGTGAAAGAACAGCCGGGGGTCGGCGGCGGGTTACCTCTGCGGTCTGCCCTGTCCGCCAGTTTTAAAATTAATATCGGGGCGAACCATAATTTCATCTGGTTTCTGGCATCCCGTCTGCTGATTCTGATGGCGTTTACCACCATACAGACTTTTGCGCTTTACTTTCTCCGGGATGTGGTGGGTGTTGATAGCCCCGCCCGGGCAACGGCAAATTTTTCTATAGTAGCGGTGGCGGGTATGCTGCTGGTGGTCTATCCGGCCGGGCGTTTATCGGACCGGATTGGACGTCGGCCACTGGTATTTTATGCGGGGCTTCTAGGCGCACTGGGGGTGGCCCTTATTTTTCTTTTTCAACACAACTACACGGCCATATTACTAAGCAGTGGTCTGGTAGGAATCTCCTTCGGGGCATTTATGAGCACCAACTGGGCTCTGGCCACTGACCTGGTGGCTAAGGGTGAGGAGGCGCGCTATCTTGGATTAACCAACGTGGCTACCGCCGGCGGTGCTGCTCTTGCCCGCCTCATCGGACCGGTGATTGATTTCTTTAACGCCCAGAGCTTTGGACTGGGCTATCAGGTTATGCTTCTGGCCTGTGTTCTCTACTTTATTCTCGGCTCAGCCCTGGTAGT
>JAHJRU010000154.1 GCA_018830745.1 Chloroflexota bacterium | reverse complement strand
TTCTCTTACCGGTGACGCAGAGTTTTCGTCGGATACAGTTATCATGGTTGAAGTGTCCTCATGAAGTAACTGTCGTATTTTAGTCGCATGTTCTGGTGATGGTTCTCTGCTCCCCCACCATTTTTCTAAGGTATTGATTGAGATGCCCAGTTCTAGGGCGAGCTGCTTCTTTGAGATTTTTGTAATGGCAAGATAGGCATCGAGTTTCTGAGACCACTGACTCAAGGTGTCCACCTCCTGACTTCATCACTCAATTATATAAGAAAAGCAGTCAACAATTCATCTGTTGTGCAATACAGTTGCCGAACTACACCATTCGTAAAAAGGTGCGCCTAAATTCACGCCTGAAGGCTAGGCATAGCCGTGTGGTGGGAAAAAGGAACATTTTTATCCACGAGCCTAATGGGAAACGTCTACAGGTTAGCAATGATATTGATTGATTAGAGGGGCATGGCCCGTATGAAAGATAATGCCGCATTGATAGCCAAGAACCAGTTATCCTGCTTTTTGCCTCCTCTGGGTCAGTAACTCACCGGTTTGATAATGCTCACCCCTGACCGCCAGTTCAGCCTGCTGCTCATTCTCGTCAGTCCAGTAACCCAGGTTATAGCCATGCCAAGGTTCCTTCAGCTTGAGTTGAGGTAGACCAATCTCCTGCCATAGCTTTAAGGCTCCATCCATGTATTGTTTCTTGGGCAGAGAGACTGGAGGATAAGGCCACTTCAGGGTAGCGTCTACCAGGAGACAGGAACTCTCTGGCATTTCATCTGGTTTCAAGCGGAAGGCGCTGGGTAACTGGCCAGTCGGTGGTGGACCGACCGAGTAATCCATAGTATCCGGAGCCGGAATCTTGACAATTTTGTAGTCGCGATGGGGCTGAGCGCGGTAGGTAAAAGCCCAGTTGACCAGGTTGGCGTCCCACGGGTCAATATCTTCATCCACGGCGATTATTATCTTGCTAAAGGCAGGGAAGTTTTGGGGCATGGCCTCCAGTGCCCGCCACACTTCAGCCGGTTCAGTCTTGGCCAGCTTGAGTACTACGTAGCGGTCAATACCGTTGGAGAAGTGCACGGCGACCTGACGGACAAAGGGCATGTTGAGGTCATACCTCAGCCGTTTGGGTATGACATTGGCACAGGCAATCTGCCGGATGACACTGCTCTCGCTGGGTGCAAACTGGCTGATAAATGCCTGCCAGATAGGGTTGCGGCGATGAGTAATACACTTAACCTCAAAGTAAGAAGCCAGCTCTCGTTGGCCCACATATCCGGTAGCCTCACCAAAGGGTGCTTCCGGTTCCACATCCTCAGTACTTATCTCACCCTCAATTACAATCTCAGCATGGGCAGGAACCTCAATATCTACCGTTTTGCATTTCACCAGCTCTATCGGCTCACCGGCGATACCCCCTGCCACGGTGAACTCGTCTACATCTGTCGGCAATTGTGAAACAGAGACATAGCCGATGTTTGGTGCCGCTCCGATTACAATGGCAGCCTCAAGTGGCTTACCCATGTTTTTGGCCTTGCGCCAGTGATAGGCTATGCCACGAAAGTATTTAGCCGCGAAAGCACCGGTGCGGGTGGGAGATTTGATTTGTGCCCGGTAGGTACCTACGTTTCGTATGCCCGTTTCCGGGTCTTTGCTCACCCAGTAGGGGGAGGTGATATAGGGTGCCACATCCCAGCCGGGGGTAGAAACAGGAATAGGGAATTCCCCCATGCCACCGCGTTCCAGAAGATTATCGCCGGCAAGCACTACCTCCTGTACCGGGGCTTCGGTAACCATTACCGACTCGATGGGATGGAGCTGGGCTTTTTCCCACTTCTGACCAATCTCGTCTACCTCGCACATCATGCCGATGGCATATACTTGGGGACTGGCGCCTAAAACCCCCACCACCACCGGTATATCATACTTTTTCCCCTTGCTGTCATAAACGTTATCGAAGTAGAAGGCTTTGCGCTCTTCCTCAGGAAGACCGCGGAACTGGAGCCGCACCAGGGGGTGAAGTTCGGTATCCTTGTTCACCGGCTGGCTCACCCGTACCAGCTTCCCCTTTTTATCCAGAGCATCAATATACTCCCTGAGATCCTTGTAATAAGCCATCTTTCATTCCTCCTTTTTGAGTTTGTTAATGTCAGAGAAGTATCACCTTTCACCATCACTTGCCTGAGACAGCCGTAGCTGTCTTGATAGAACCAGTTGATAAAGCACAGGTACAGCTATAATAATGATTCCGATAATTGTGGTCAATACTGCCGGATAAATTATCATTAGTGAGCCGATACCGAGTACCGCTCGCCACCAGGTATTTAGGGGACGGAACAGATACCCCCCCAGCGCTGAAGCCGCGGCTAATACCGATATTAGGGCAAATATGAAAGTCCATATGATAGAAGCCACCGACCCCAGCATTAACAGCCCCGGGTGATAAGCAAAGATAAAGGGCACGATAAAAGCAGCAATACCCAAGCGGGCGGCGGAAAGCGCTGTTTTCATTGGTGGCGCGTCAGCAATGCCAGCGGCAACATAAGACGCTGGACATACCGGTGGGGTAATAATGGCGGAGACACCGAAATAGAAGACAAAGAAGTGAGCCACCATAGGCTGAAGACCCAGCTTCACTAGCGCAGGAGCTGCCAGAATGGCGAGCAGGATATAGGCGGCTGAAGTGGGCATGCCCATACCGAGTATGACACAAACTACCGCAGTCATAATCAGCAGGTATGCCAGATTTCCTCCAGCAATCTCGATTAGCAGAAATGAAAGCCGGTAAGATAGCCCGGTCAACTCGACAGTGGCGACGATTATCCCGGCTAAAGCACACACTGTGGCTACCATCATCATGGCTACCGCGGTATCTTTCGTTGCCTGGACAAGCATGCCCCAAGTTATCCTGTTGCTTTTCTTAAAGAAGCCGACTATTAACAGGGCTGCCGAGGCGTATAGTGCTGACAGTTGCGGTGAATACTGGAGATAGAGCAGGAAGAAAAGCAGCACTGCCAGCGGAAACAGATAATACCACCCATTAATCAGGGTTTTCCCTAGTGGTGGCAACTGGCTGCGAGGGATGCCAGCCAGTCCGGCCTTGGCTGCTTCGAAGTCCACAGCAAAGAATATCGCAACAAAGTAGACTATAGCTGGCAGTAGTCCGGCTACTATAATCGTGGCATAGGGTACGCCCAGGAAGTCAATCATGATAAAAGCAGCTATCCCCATTACCGGCGGCATAATCTGCCCGCCATTGGAGGCTACTGCTTCTATTGCGCCCGCTATATGAGGTGGATAGCCGGTCCTTTTCATCAATGGAATGGTTATTACACCGGTAGTGGCGACATTACCCACGGCAGTACCCTGGACTGTTCCCATGAGGGCACTGGCTAACACCGCAACCTTGGCTGGTCCGCCTCTAACATGACCCAGTAGCGCCTGGGCGATATCAATAAACCACTGCCCGGCCCCGGTAACATTGAGGAACTGGCCAAACATTATGAACGAGACGACAATGGTAGCCGAAATGTTAAGAATACTGCCGTATATACCAGTTACGAACAGGCCTATACTGCGGGCTATTCTATCAACGGTGAACGTTGGTGCGGTTAGAGCCCCGGGAAGATAAGTGGCGATTAGAGGGTAAATCAGAAAAGCGGCACCTATTACAGCGATGGCCAGACCCATGGTGCGCCTGGCTGCCTCAAAGAGAACAAAAAAGAAAAGCCAGCAGGAGACCA
>JAHJRU010000153.1 GCA_018830745.1 Chloroflexota bacterium | reverse complement strand
GCGGCGGAAGAGGTGGCTGGCTTAACTAGATGAAGGAGGCTGTTTTGGCACAGGATGAATTCTATGGCCCGGAAGAAGCCATGCCGGCTGAGGATAGGGAGCGACATTACCACGAAAAGGTAAGTCAACAGGTCCAGTTTGCCTATGAGAACTCGCCGGAAGTAAAGGAGAGGATGGATGCGGCTGGGGTAAAGCCCTCGCAGGTACGTACTACCAGGGATTTAGAGCTTATTCCGTTTCTTAGCCGTGACGGATTGATAGAGCGTCAGGGGAAAAATCCGCCTTTCGGGGGGCTTCTGGCCATGCCGATGGAAAGCCTCTACAAGGTTCTTTATTCTCCCGGTCCTTTTTATATACCCGTCAGCTCGCCGGAATATGCCAGGCCAGCGTTGAGGTTCTTACATGCAGCTGGGTTGCGCAAGGGTGATGCTGTAATATGCTCTCTGCCCAGTCTGTTTGCCGCCGGAGCCACTATTGAAGATGCTCTGTCGCTGGCGGGTATGGTGGCTATCCCGGCCGGGTCAGGCAATACTGAGCTTCAGATTAATATGATACATGACATCGGCATAAAGGGGTATGTGGGCACTCCCAGCTTCCTGATGAACCTGGTCAAGAAGTCGGATGAGCTGGGTTACGATTTTCGTAAGGAATTCCAGTTGAGGAGTGCGGTGGTATCGGCCGAACCGCTGCTTCCCGAGGTGAGAAATACCCTGCAGCAGGATTACGGCATTCGCGTAACCAATGCCCTGGGGGTAGGTACGGCTACCTGGATGGGATTTGAGTGTAGGGAGCAGGCTGGTTTTCATATGCTGGAGGAGGCGTTTGTGGAGATAGTTGACCCGGAGACCGGTAAGCAGCTGGGGCCAGGTGAAGTGGGGGCAATGGTATTGACCGGCCTGAATGATAACCCCGCCTTCCCCATTATCCGGTATATGACGGGTGACCTGTCGTCGCTTACGGAGGAGCCGTGTCCTTGTGGCCGTTCATCAATGAGATTGACGGGGATTATGGGCCGAGTGGGTGACTCGGTAAAGGTTAGAGCTTTATATCTTACTCCGGCGCAGGTTAATACAGTAGCCTTGCGCTTCCCGGTAATATCACGATGCCAGGTGGTGATAGGCCGAGAGGGATACCGGGATGAGATGGTCTTTAATATTGAGCTGACCGATGATACGCTTGACCGCGAGCAATTCTCAAGTGAGCTTCAGAGCAGTTTTCAGGATGCGTGCCGTCTGAGGATTGACAAAATTAACTTTGTGCCTGAGGGGACAATCCCTGAAGGGTATAAGGTAATTGTTGATGAACGAAGCTGGGAGGTCAGGAGATAGCAAAATGGATATGTTTCTTCAATTGCTGGTCACTGGAATCATGGTGGGTGGTCTCTATGGCCTGGTAGCTTTGGGTCTGGTGATAGTATATAAGTCTTCCCGTGTGCTTAACCTGGCTCACGGTGGTTTTCTGATGATTCTTTCCTATGTGGCCTGGCAATTTGCCGAACCATGGGGGCTACCGATGTGGCTCAGCATTGTTCTGGTGATGGGTATCGCCGTAGTTTTGGGTTATGGGGTAGAACGGATTATTTTGCGTCCGCTTACCGGCCAGCCTATTCTGGCCACCATTATAGTTACGCTGGCTATGTTTGAGGCACTGGAAGGCATCCAGACCCTGGGCTGGGCCGGGCTTACCCAGGGTTATCACAATTTCATTCCAAGTACTGCCATTGCTCTGGGCCCGGTATTCATTGAGCAGCACTATTTGTGGAGCTTTGTTGTGGCCATAGTGCTGTTCCTGGCTTTTCTGGCTTTCTTCCGCTACAGCAGGCATGGGCTGGCGATGCAGATTGTTTCTGAGGACCATCAGGTGGCCAGGAGCTTGGGGATAGATGTAAGGACTGTATTTGCTCAGACCTGGGTTATCGCTCTAATCATTGCTGCCATCGCCGGCATTCTCTATGGTGCGCTACACGTCATAGATGTAGAAAATGCCAACATCGGGCTAATCAAGGCGTTACCGGTAGTCTTGCTTGGGGGACTGGAGTCCCTGCCGGGTGCGCTGGTTGGTGGCATTATCGTGGGTATTGCTGAGATTGTCGGTGCCGGGTATATTGACCCTCTGGTTGGTGGCGGCTCAGCGGATATAATTCCCCTGACTTTGATGTTACTTATTCTACTCATTAAGCCCTATGGCCTTTTTGGCTGGGTAAGGATAGAAAGGATTTAGCAAATGAGACCTGCCGGGACCTTTGACGTTAGTTATGCTGAGGATATGGCTATTGTGCGTACCAGGCTGCAATGGATTTTGGTAGCTTTGGTCGTTGCTTTTATCATTGCCTTGCCTAATTTCAGCGGGCTCTACTGGTTGAATGTTATCATCCTTATGGGTATCACCCTCATTGCTGTATTTGGTTTGCACATAACCACCGGCTTATGCGGGCAGATTAACCTGGGGCAGTCCGCTTTTATGGCGGTGGGCGCCTATACCTCAGCTATCTTGACCAATGCCTTGGGAGCAGAATGGTTCCTGGTGGTACTGCCTCTGGCGGGGATTAATGCGGGTATAGTGGGTACGATTTTTGGTGCCCCCTCTCTGAAGGTAAAAGAATTCTATCTGGCGATGGCTACCATGGCGGCACAGTTTATCATAGTCTATCTCCTAATACACTCTGATGAATTTCTTGGTACGACTTTATTTGGCGGTCCAAATGGGCTGGGCGTCCCTCCAGCCAATATATTTGGGTTTTTTGAGTTTGGTACCGATTTCAAGATGTATTATCTGGTCATGGCTTTGGTTATGATTATGGGATTATTGGCGCTTAATATGACCCGAACCCGTGTCGGCCGGGCATTTGTAGCTATCAGGGACAATGACCTGGCGGCAGAGGTAATGGGGATTAACCTCTTCTACTACAAGCTGTTGTCCTTCTTTATCGGTTGCTTTTTTGCCGGTATAGCCGGTGCTCTGTGGGCTCATTATTTCTACTATATACAGCCCGAACAATTTACACTGCATAATTCTGTCTGGTACCTCGGTATGCTGGTGGTTGGTGGTATGGGCAGCGTTTTGGGCACGGTATTCGGTACGGTCTTTATCACTCTACTGGATGCACTGGCATATAATGTCGCCCCGTTTATCTCGGCAGCTTTGCCTTACCTGCCGCAAAATATTACCTATGTAGTGGGGATTATTCTCTTTGCCATTGTGGTAATAGTTTTTCTGATTTATGAGCCACGGGGCCTGGCTCACCGCTGGCGCATATTTAAGGCGTCTTACCGTCTCTGGCCTTACGCTTATTGAGCGGGTGAGATAGTTTGATATTGACGTATGATAACAAATCAGTCATAGTAGAAAGTATGGGGTTACCTTAAAATAATTAAAACTGGCTCTTGGAGGTGCAATATGACATGAGTGAGAACATTTTAGAAGTTGGGATGTATTAACTAACCAGAACAGAAGGAGGAAAACAGGTTGAAATCAAGGATATTTAAAATAATGGTGTTAGGAATGCTAGCCCTGTCTTTGCTAGCAATGCCGCTGCTGGCTGCCTGTGGTCAAAAAGATGCTCCGGCACCAGCTCCAACTCCGGCTCCGGCGCCGAAACCAAGTCCAGCGCCGGCACCGAAACCAAGTCCAGCGCCGGCACCGAAACCAACTCCGGCACCAGCCGCGACCAGAACAGTAAAGGTGGGCTACATCGCTGGTTTCACCGGGCCATTGGCGGAAGGTACCAAGGAAGCCTTTGCCGGCGCCAAGGCGGTTTTTGACTGGGCCAACGAGACCAATTACATTCCCGGACTGAAAGTGGAAATGGTCTCCGGGGATGACCAGTATCAGGCCGCCAAGGTGATGCAAGCCTACAAGCAGATACAGGCGGAGGAACCTATAGCATTTCTGAGCTACCCCGCCGGGAATGCTGACGTGCTTAAGGAAGTTATGCGGAGAAACAAGACACCTCTGGTGAACTACGGCGGTGGCAACTTCTCCATCGACCCACCGGGCTGGGTATTCGTGACGGTGGCTATGTACGACACCCAGCAGTTTGCCGTGCTGAAGTGGATTAACGAGAACTGGGACGTCGCCAGGGAGGGCCGGCCTGCCCGTTTTGCCCACCTTGCCTGGGATAACTCCATGGGCACCTCTTCCATCAAGCCGGGTATGCTATATGCCGAGCAGCTGCCGTTGGTGGACTATGTGGCGGCTGAGGTTGCTCCCTCAGGTACGATGGACTTCACTCCGTACATAACCCGTTTAAAGCAGAAGGACCCGGACTTTATCTATATGGCACTGGTGACCCCTCCCGCAATCTCCGCGGTGAAGACAGGCATAGCCATGGGCATACCCAAGGAAAAGTTCATGTACTTTGACTATGTTACCTTCATGTGGGGCGCTATGCTGCGAGCAGTGGGTAATGAAGTGGTGGAGGGTGCCTTTGTTGGCACCAGCTTCTACCATTACACCATTGACACCCCGGGCATGCAGAAGTTCTGGGGTATCTGGGACAAGTACTCCGGCCTGCAGCGACCGGTAGGGCTGGCCGCACTCGTCGGTTACAACCCGGGCCTGGTACTACTGGAAGGCATGAAGCGGGCTGCCGCGACTACTGGCGCCGATAAGATTACTGGCGAAGACATTTACAAGGCGTTGCAGACCATAAAGGACTTTAATCCTGGCACGATGGTGCCGGTAACCTTCGGTCCGGATATTCGTGATGGTGCTCGTGAAATGTTGATCTATAAGGTCAAGGATGGGAAAATCTATCTGGTAGGTGATGTAGATAAGCCTATAGATGGTGGTAATCCGCATCCCAGTGAGATACTTGCCGCAGCGGCAGCAGCGGCAGCGAAGAAGTAAAAATCGCTGACAGCGGATTAAGCTTGTAAAAAGGCGGGAGGTTTTTTGCCTCCCGCCTTTCTTTTTGTCATGATATGATGGATAAGACGCTTTTCAATATGCAGGTTAGATGTTAGAATCTAGGTAACAGTTTTTAATGGCATCCAGGAGTGTGGGAAATGTCAGGTCATTCTAAATGGTCATCGATTAAACGGCAGAAGGGAGTAACTGACGCCAAGCGGGGGCAGCTTTTCACCAAGCTGACCCGGGAGATTATTATAGCGGTACGGGAGGGAGGGAGTAATCCTGAAAGCAATTTCCGACTTCGTCTGGCGATACAGAAGGCTCGTGATAGCAATATGCCGCTGGATAACATAGAGAGGGCTATCAAACGGGGGAGTGGCGAGCTGGAGGGAGCTTCTCTGGTGGAGATGACCTTTGAAGGGTATGGGCCCGGTGGTGCGGCTATTCTGGTACAGGCGTTGACAGATAACCGCAATCGCACCCTGCCGGATGTGAGAAATATATTCTCCCGTGGCGGGGGCAGCCTGGGGGAGAGCGGTTGTGTTGCCTGGCTGTTTGAGTCCAGAGGATTGATAACTGTTAAAGCTGGCAGTATGGATGCGGAGGAATTAGCCCTGCAGGCGATAGATGCCGGTGCCGAGGATGTTAAAGTGGCGGATGATTATGTGGAGATTTATACCAATCCCGAGGAGCTGGCGAGTGTCAGAGGGGCACTGGAGCAGAAGGGGATTGCTTTAGTCTCCACTGAGCTGGCGATGCTGGCCAAAACCATAGTGGAGCTTGATGAAAAAGCGGCGGCACAGATGCTGCGGTTACTGGACAAACTGGAGGAACTGGATGAAGTCCAGCACGTGGCTACTAATGCTGACTTTCCGGACACTGTTTTAGAGAAGCAAGCATAGTAAGTTTGATGTGACAGCTTTCGCATAAGATGATTTGATGAGAGTTTTAGGGATTGACCCCGGTATGATAAATATGGGCTACGGTGTGGTTGATGGTGGGGAGGAGGAGGTAGTGCTCTTTAATTATGGCGTCCTGCACAGTCCAATTCGGGAAACGATTGGGAAGAGATTAAGCTATCTTTATAATAGTCTGCTGGAAGTTATCTCAGGCTCTGAACCCGATGTCGTAGCGGTGGAGCAGCCCTTTGTTTCGAGCCGTAATATAAAGTCGGCGCTGGCTATAGGGAGAGCCCAGGCAGTGGCTATTCTGGCGGCGGCAAATCGGAACATCCCGGTTTACGAGTATACGCCAACCCAGGTGAAGCAGCGCGTGGCTGATTATGGAGCCAGTTCCAAGGAGCAGATACAGGAGATGGTCAGGCTTCAGCTTGGGCTGACCGAGGTGCCACAACCCAGCGATGCTGCTGATGCGCTGGCGGTGGCTATCTGCCACCTGCGCGAGATACGTTGGAGTAACCTGCTGGATAAGCAGGGCGTGAAGGAAGAGGGATGATAGCTAGTCTTACGGGTACGCTGGAATCTCTGGGTGGTGATGGGGCTATTATCAATGTAGGCGGCATAGGCTTTCAGGTATATATGCCGACCTCTACTTTAAGTGTATTGGGCGTGGTGGGCAAGGAGGTCAAGCTCTATACACATCTTCATCTCAGGGAAGATAACGTTGCTCTTTATGG
>JAHJRU010000152.1 GCA_018830745.1 Chloroflexota bacterium | reverse complement strand
TAGTAGCCAGGCGATTACATTGCAGGAAAAAGAACTGAATCAGCTCGATAGCTTCCTCAGTGGTGATTTCACCCGCCTCTTTATCTTTCTTATAGAAGGGATAGAGACACAGGGTAAAGGTGTTTGGCGGAGCGTTGAGTACGGCAGACTTCTCCAGCCAGACGCCCATCATGATAAACCAGTAAGCCTGAATAGCCTCACGGAAATTCCGGGCCGGATTGGCCGGCACCCATTCGCATATGCGGGCAATCTCTTCCAACTCCTGTTTTCTGGCGGCATCCTTTTCCTTTTTAGCCATCTCCCTGGCCAGGGAAGCATACCGCTGCGCCAGGGTTATCATGGCATTAAGGGAGAGCTTAGCCGCCTGATAGAAATTATACCTGTCCAGTCCATCGGTCTCACCGACATCCAGACCGGCTTCCGCTTCCTCTACTTCGGCCAGAATGCCATTCAATCCCTTGTTTACTACTTTGGGATAATCAGGGAATATCATGTGTCGAGCACCTTGAGGAGTGATTTCGCTCCACACACCGCACTTGGCCATAACTCGACCATCCACTTTGAGTGACTGGCTTATGATGTCACAGGTCACGCTAAATAGATTGGAATTACGCCAAAGT
This sequence comes from Chloroflexota bacterium, assembly GCA_018830745.1. Classification (GTDB taxonomy): domain Bacteria; phylum Chloroflexota; class Dehalococcoidia; order Dehalococcoidales; family JAHJRU01; genus JAHJRU01. The sequence continues at coordinate 8,808 of JAHJRU010000152.1, read as the reverse complement.
TGTAAACCCTTATCTACCCACTCTCTGACTTCCGGGGTTACTGCGGCTTTACCTCTCTCAGTGTATATCTCGTCCGTTCTCCCCATCCATAGGTTGCCTTCCTCGGGGAAAATATAAGCCCCGTATGGGTACTTGGTGAGAGTGCCGACAATAGGATTGTTATCAATGAAGATGGTCTTCTCCGAGCATAATCGGTGGAACACCTTTGCCCGGCGGACAATGTTGGGGTCGTTTCCATCATTTTGATATACATCCAGCATGATTCTTGATCTCTCAGTGTCAAGCTGTGGCTCAGCTGAGAGCAGCGCTTCCTTTTCCCTCTTCACCCTGGGAGAAAGCATATCCTCTCTTCTTACGGTTGTGGTAGCCATTTTACCCCCCTTTTCTGACCACGACTCTGTGGTCACAACAGTTCCCTTTTCCTTCACTTGGTTAACAGTATACTCTATGTCGTGCAGGAATCTCACCTCTTGCGCTGGTTTTCCTCCTCCAGCTTTTGGGCAATATCTGCTTCAAGACTGTCCTTATCAACCTTGTTGGCCGCCGGCACCATCGGTAGCTCAGACAGAATCTCCAGCCTCTCGGGTAGTTTATAGGGAGCAATCCTTTTCGACTTAAGAAACCCTGTCATGTCTTCAAAGTCGAAAGTCTGCCCTTCTGCCGGCACCACATAAGCACACTGTTTCTCTCCCATTATGGGGTCGGGCATCCTGACAATGGATACGTCTTTCACCCCGGGATGGCGCATCAGCAGATTCTCAATTTCTGAAGGGTAGATGTTTTGACCGCCACGGATTATGACATCACGCTTGCGCCCCAGGAGCACCACATGCCCCGCCTCATCTATTTTGCCCGCATCGCCGGTGGCTATCCAGCCATCCTGCCATAACTCCGCGGTAATTTCCGGATGCCCGTAGTAGCCGCTAGCCAGAGCCGGCCCCTTGGCTCTAACCTCGCCTATTTCTCCCGGCGGCGATGGGTTTCCCTCGCCGTCAATTATCATAACCTCGTTACCGGGGACGGGAAATCCCACCGTTGCCAGCCTGACTTCCTGCGTATCGTTGAATGAGGTGGTGCTTATAGCACTAGTGTCACCGGAGCCGTAGATTTTCACCACGCGGCAGCCCAGTTTCTCTTCCGCCCGGGCACCCAGTTCATAGGTAAGCAGCTGCGTGCCGGTGAAAATAACCCGCACCGAACTGAGGTCATACCTGTCCAAATCAGGGTAATCCACCAGCATGGCAATCTGTGCCGGAACCAGTGCCAGGACGGTTACTTTTTCTCTCTGTATCATTTCACAGGTGTCCCGGGGCGTAAAATGCTCCAGGTTAACCAGTTTCGCCCCGACCATAGGTATACAGCCCCGGCTAATAGCGACACGCCACCACTGGTAAGATTCCAGCCCGCCAGGATGATATCATCCTCCTGCAGGTTAAGTCGCTCTATCATGATTCTCCCGGCATACAGCCTGGGCGCCGGCGGCCATTCGACACACTTGGGTATACCAGTGGTGCCGCTGGTATTGAATATCCGGGTAACCTCCCAGGGCTTGAAGCGGAATTTCTGGAAGTATGACGGCGGATACTTGTTCTCCAGGTCCCTTGACATCAGTTCCGTCAAAGATATCGTTCCCTCAGGCACGTCATCTCCGGCTATGATTATATGCTTGAGGTCCGGCAGGCCGGGGCGGATTTCCTGAACCATATCGAAGTAGTCTATATCCCTGAACTTGCGGGTAATGACTATTCCCTTAGCTTTTGTCTGTAGCAGTATTGATTCCATCTCAGCGTGGCGAAAGGTAGGCTGAGCACTTACTATGGACACACCGGCTTTCTCCGCGGCAAAGAACAGCAGGAAGTACTCCACGGAGTTGGGCAACTGGGTGGCAAGTACATCGTCCTTCTCGAAGCCCAGGTCGCGCAGGCCGCGGGCAATCTTGTCGATTTGCAGGTTTACCTCTCTCCAGGTAAGCCTTGTCTTAACATCAACAACTGCTTCCTTACTGGGCAATTCGCGGGCACACCTGTCGCAGAGGTCGGCGGTTAAAAGCGTGGGATGCCAGAATCCCTGCCCTACATAGTCATTAATCAGTTCTTCCGTATACCTTGTTCCTATCATGTCAATAAAGCTCTCTTTGCTTGTATTATGGTGCCTCCATGATATCCAAATGAGGATGACTGTATATTACTCTCAAAGCTTGGCTCAAGCAAGACGCTGCCCCTTCTAGTTATGGAGAGTTATCATTGGGCGTTCTCAAAATAACCCGGCTGGTGAGTCACTTTACCGCAGATACAGGCTATTGACCAATATTGTACATCAGGCTGGGCAGAAACAGGCTGATTTGAGGGAAGGCTACCAGGATGGCTAATAATATCAAATCGCCAACTACGAAAGGCATAACGCCCAAGAATATCTGCTCCATTGGCACATCCTTGGCCACCCCCTTCAGCACGTAGACATTCATCCCCAATGGCGGTGTGATGAGAGCAATCTCTATCACGCGAACGATAATAACGCCAGTCCATATGGGATGAAAACCCAGAGCGAATAGAACGGGTGTGAAAATAGGCACGGTGAGCATCAGCATAGCCAGGGCATCCAGGAAACAGCCCAGAATCAGGTAGATAAAGAGAACAATCACCAGCACTGCATATGGTGGCAAGGTGGATGCCGCCGCATATTCAGCTATAGCAAAGGGAAGCTGGGTTACCGCCAGAAAATAGCTATACATCATGGCTCCAACAACAATGAAGAAAATCATGCCCGTTGTCTTGACGGTGTCGGAAAGGGCGGATAGCATCTTTTGTGGACTGAACCAGCGACTGGCTACGCTGATGATTAGGGCACCAGCGGCACCAATAGCCCCGGCCTCCGTAGGGGTAAAAAAGCCGAAGTATATTCCACCCAGCACGATAACGAACAGCAGAAAAACAGGCCATAAACTCGGTATTGTGGTAATCATATCGCGGAAAGGAACTCGTTCAGCCCTGGTGGCATAATGGGGCTTGAACTTCATAATTAAGGCTATCACCCCTATGTAGAGTATAACTTCAAGTATGCCGGGTATGAGACCGGCCATAAACAGCGCGCCAATTGATTCCTCGGTCAGTATGGCATAGATAATGAAAATAATACTCGGGGGAATCATGATGCCTATGGTTCCCCCGGCGGCCACAATTCCGGTGGAGAATGACTTTTTATAGTTATACCGGTCCATCTCGGGCAAGGCGACACTTCCCATAGTAGCCGCCGCTGCCAGGCTGGAACCGGAGACAGCGGCAAACATGCCGCAGGCGGCAACCGTGGCCATGCCCAGTCCCCCGGGTAAATGTCCTAGCCACTTGTGGGCGGCGGCGTATATAAATTTGGCTATACCCGAGTGAAGAATAATAGCCCCCATCAGGATGAACATCGGGGTACAGCTCAGGACATAGCTCCACATGGCATCGTAGGGTATGATACCCATAATGCCCAGTGCCCCATCCAGCCCTATTATGTAGATAGTTCCAACAAAGCCGACAAGTGCCATAACTGCCCCTACCGGCATCCCCATAGCCAGGAGCACCAGCAACATCACGATTCCCATGACACCCGCGGCAGCAGGACTCAACTATTACCCCCTGCTCGATTTACTAAAATTTGAGACACAGACCCCTTAATCTATAGCTATAGCCAGGCTGCTTCCCTCAGTTATCAGTTACCTGATTTTGGATGGGAAGTAGCCCGGCTATGCTGGATATCAATTTCTTTAAAAGCTGCAAACAGAAGAAAAAAACGCCTACCGGTATTGCCAGCCTGACGGGGAAGACGGGCAGCCGAGCCGTATCGTAACGCAAACCGACCTCAAAGGCGTCCATGGCATACACCATTGTCTGCCAGATGATGATGGAGAAGATGCCAAGCATCACTAAAGTGCTAATGGCTGACAGCGCAGACTGGGTCTTACGTCCCAGGCGCTGCACCAGGAATTCCACTCTTACGTGTCCGTTGTAAGAGTCAGTGTATGCCCAGGCCAGGAATACGGTTATTACCATCAGGGCAGCTACAATCTCAACTGTGCCAACAATGGAAAAGGTAAAAAATTTGCGTAGTATTACCTCGACAGTTATAAGCACCACCATTAGCCCAACCGACGCGCGGCTTACCCAGGTAATTACTTCAATTATCCAGTGCCAGGTTGCTTCCAGTCTGCGCAAGACGTTTCCTTTCCAGCAGTTTCAGAGTAGTATTTTAGTGTTATTTGCCGAGACCATACATTTCAGGCTGGGCCAGCATGAAGTCGTAAACCTCCTGCCCCTGAGGTCCCCTTTCTTTAATCCAGGCATCAATAAGCCCCTTGGTGGCCACCCTGATTTTTGCCATTTCAGCAGATGAGGGGATTATTATCTCTATTCCCGCGTCCTGGGCCAATTTTTTTGAGGTGATATCTGCATTGCGGTATGACCAGGCAAACTGGTCTGCTGAGTTTTTGCTGGCATATTCAATAACAAGCTGGAGGTCGCGGGGAAGGCTTTCCCATACTTTCTTGTTCATTACGATGGCAAATACAGTCCCGCCGGTATTGGTTTCCGTAATATATTTAACTACCTCTTGCAGTTTGTAAGCCGGGATGCTGGCATAGGGGAAGAATGTACCATCTATGGTCCCCCTCTGTAAGCCTTCATACTGCTCCGTGGAGTCCAGCTTTACCGGTGTACCACCCAAAGCTTCAAACAGGGAAACATCGGCACCGCCGGCAGCCCTTATCTTCACTCCTTTTAGGTCTTCCAGGGTGCGGATTGGCTTCTTAGCGGTCATTATCTGGTATCCTGACGACCGGGACATAGCCAGAACCTTGACATCCTTATACTCCTTGGACAGATACTGTTCCCACAGGGGGCCTCTTAACATGGAGGCTGCGACAGGAGCATTCGGCACGGTAAATGGCAGCTCTAATACACCGGTAAGAGGGAAGTTTTCCACGGTATATCGCGGCACAACCATGCCTATATCAACGACCCCTTTAACGATAGCATCATACAGGGCAGTGAATTTAGCCAGCACTGCGCCGGGGTAGTTGGTGACCTTAATTCTTCCATTACCCTCGCTATTAACCATCTCTATAAATGGCTCGGCTACATTCACGTTAAGGTGGTGCTTCGTTGAACTGAAAAAGTGATACTTTATTTCAAATACTTTTTCAGGGGCGGGCTTTGGTGCCGGGGCTGGTGCTGGAGCGGGTTTTGGTGCCGGTGCTGGGGCTGGTTTGGGGGCGGGAGCCGGCGCTGGCGCTGGGGCTGGTGAAGCACAAGCCCACACAAAGATAATAACAAGACTCAATACTAGAAGTAATACTGTGGAAATAGTCCTTTTTAACATTTTTAATCGCTCCTTGAATTTAATTCCAGTTGCCGCATAAGCGCAAATATAAATATGGATTAACTCTCACATTTCTGCCTCCTTTTTAATCGAATTATCTAATTACGCCCTTCGCTGCGTTTGGAGGTGTAATTGTGTCATGCTAATATACATTTTTCACAAATGATATCCGTCGATTATATCTATAGCATCATTGATTGTCAACAATTGGCATTCTATTCCTTGGGGAATTCAAAGCATAATCAGGACAGGTGAGGTCAGAGTGAAATCTAATGCTAGTAATCGTGAACACGAGCAGGCTGAGAATAGGCGTGCAGGTAGCGAAGATAAGAAATATGAGTTCCTTTTCCTATCAGCTTGATTTGTCGGCAACGACACACACGGCAGACTAATCTATCCCATATTCTCGCCACCTTCTATTTACCAGCTCTTCCTGTTCTTCAGAAAGCGCAGTAGCGGAAGGAGGATAAACTTGCCCCCCCCACTCCGGAACCTTTTCGTAGTCCCAGTTCCTGGTTGCGTCAATTAGAATGCGAGTCCATTTGCCGGTTCCGAATCTCATCTCATCCCGGTCTTTTATTCTGGTGCTCGGGTCCAGCACAGAACCGAAAGTGCCAGGGAAGAAGACGATATCATCCTCAGCCGCGTTTACCCGGTAAGACAGGGCGCCCTCTACGGCCCTTCTATTCCATATATTAGTATCCTCCTCAACAACAATGACAAATTTGAAAAGGTATTGGGCTGCTGAGGACCCCCACAATGCCGCGGCTACCTGCTTGGCGTGCCCCCTGAAGAGCTTTTTTATTTTAACGAAAGTGATGGGAACAGCGCTAACCTCGAGAACACCGGGTACTCCCTGAGACTCCAGAATATTTTTGGCTATGGCTGACAGGCTGACAACCAGTATGGAGCTGTCTTCATTGGGATTGTTGTGGTCCATCCCTTCCAGTGTGCCCCGGAATATGGGCTCATTTCTGTGAGTGATACAGGAAACCTCGATTACAGGCCTTTTAGCGCTTTCTCCGTAGTAACCGGTATACTCACCAAAAGGTCCTTCCATCTCCCAATCATCTGGGTTTGGTGAGATGTAACCCTCAACTACAATTTCAGCTTCAGCTGGCACCTCCAAGTCTACCGTTTCACATTTTACCAGTTCTACGGGTTCCCCACGGAGAGCTCCAGTAACCCTGTACTCATCAAGGTCTCTGGGCAGGGAAGCGGCGGCACTAAAAACCAGGGCATCATCGTATCCGTACACGATGGCTACCGGCATGGGTTTTTTCAACTCCTGGTATTTCAAATAATGTATGCCCCATCCCTGCCCCGGAACTAAAAGAACCCCTATCTTATTCTTAGACAGGATCATACCTCGATACAGTCCTACATTGGTTATCCCGGTCTCCGGGTCTTTGGTAACAACTCCGCAGAAGGTGTTTATATACCTCCCGCCATCCAGATAGTGCCACTTGGGGACTGGAAACTGGTAAAGGTCTACATCTGCACCGGTAATTACGTTTTCTTTTACCGGACCAGTTTTAACCTGTTTAACATCCATCGGATTTTTAAAGCACTGTCGAACCCTCTCCGTTACATCTTTAATATGGGCTTCTTTGGGCATACCCAGCATCATAGCCAAGCGGCTTATGGTCTGAAGGCCACCGGTAAACAACTTTGTTGAAATAGTGTCTTTATGGTCTTTGATGTTTTCAAACAGGAGTGCGGGGCCACGTTTACAATAGACTTTCCTGGTTATGGCCCCAATTTCTTCATCCCAGTCTACTTCAGTCTTCACCCGACTTAATTCACCCTCTGATTCAAGCCTACCTATCCATTCTCTGAGATTCTTATAAGCCATTCTTACCTCCAAAATTATTCCAGTTCTAAATATGTTTTATACAGTCTGCCTGTCTCAGACATCTTTTAGATGAAGCCAAAACTGACACTGACCTCAAACCTTAAAGACTCCCTCCATACCACCATACCTCTCCCTCAGCTTAGGCTTTTCTATCTTTCCGGTGGGTCCCCGTAGCACCCTGTCGAAAATAATGCGCCGTGGGCGTTTATATCGAGGTAGATTCTTTTCACAAAATTGGTGGATTTCGCTCTCAGTCAGTGTTTCTCCTTCTTTAGCATCTATTATCGCCGCGGCTATCTCCCCAAGCCTTTCATCGGGGAGCCCAATCAAAGCTACATCGTAGATTTTAGGATGGCTACTGAGCACGTTTTCAACCTCAACCGGAAATATGTTTTCCCCCCCAGTGATAATCACGTCCTTTTTTCTGTCAACGAGATAGATGAAGCCTTCATCGTCAACCTTGGCTAAGTCGCCAGTGTGCAGCCAGCCTCCTTTGAGAGCCACTGCTGTCTCATCCGGATTATTATAATACGCCTTCATAACTCCATTACCCCTGACCACCAGTTCACCCACTTCTCCTGGAGAAACATCATTATCATCCGTATCTACAATGCGCGCTTCCCAGTTAAAACCTGGCTTGCCGATTGCTCCCGCTTTCCGGTAGTTTTCCACGCCCAGATGAATACACCCTGTTCCACTGGCTTCGGTCAGCCCGTAGCCGGTATCATAATCCATACTGGGGAAGTACTGTCTCCAGCGCTTGACCAGGCTGGCGGGGACAGGCTGGGCTCCTAAAGTCATGAGGCGCCAATGGCTCAAATCATAATCCTCTACTTTCAGTTCTCCTCTGTCCAGTGCCATCAGGATATCCTGTGCCCAGGGAACCATCAACATCAGGGTGGTGCCTTTTTCTTCAGACATAGTTTCAAATATGTATTTAGGGCTTGTGCCAATCAAGATTGTAGCTCGGCCACCCACAGTGAGATTACCGAACCAGCGTATTATTGAGCCAGTATGGTACAAAGGTGAGAGAAAGACGAAGTTATCCTTATGTCCTTTACTCTCATTGACGCAGTTGGTTATAGCTGCGGATTCCAGGTTATTGTGGGTCAGCAGAATAGGTTTGGGAACTCCTGTAGTGCCTGACGTAAAGTAGAGGCCGCACTCGTCCTCATTCCTTATAGCTACTTCGGGTAATTTCAATGATGCCCTATCCAGTATACTTTCGAACTCCTCGGCATAGTCCGGCGATTCCTTGCCGGCGAAGATGTAATTCTTTACCAGGGGCAACTCTAATCGTATGTCTTCCACTCTGTCAACAAATTCTTCTCCAAAAATTAGAAGACTCGCCTCGGATACGTCAGCACAATACTTAATGTCCTTACCAGTAAATCTATAGTTAAGTGGAACTACCCATGCCCCGGTTCGGAGAACGCCCAAATAGGCTAGCAGCCAATTAATGGAATTGGTCATCAGGTGTAAAACCTTATCTCCTTTTTTAATCCCCTTTTCTATCAGGGCATTGGCTACGGCGTTGGCTCTTTGGTCAAATTGGCCCCAAGTAATCTCCTTCCTTACGTGTTTATCAGGGATGC
>JAHJRU010000151.1 GCA_018830745.1 Chloroflexota bacterium | reverse complement strand
TTCTTTCCAGGAGACTTTCGCCCAGATTTCAGCCCCGTGGGTAACGTCAGGGTCATCCCCGGCATCTTTTATTACCGAGCACGATGCCTGTATTCGGTCAAAGACACACTGGTTGATATTGAAATTGACCTGAGGGGCGTGGGGAAGGTCAATCTGAACCTGGGTAACCACCTCCTGCTTGAGCAGGGCAATAGCGGCTGCTTGAGCCGCCGCCGCGGCGCATGCCCCGGTGGTGTAACCATAGCGCAGCGGTACCCCTTTGCCTCGTTTAGGTGTCATCTGCCGGCTCTCCTATTCGCACATGGGATGAAATGCCCTCTGCCTTCTGGTAAGACCGGCTTTCCAATAAACTAAGTAGCTCACGCCTCGCCTGTCCTATCGTCAGCGGTGTGCTCATAAAAGGTAAACCGTCTTCTTTTTGCAGCACTTCCACCAGATGGGCTAGTCGCGGTAGCCTCAACTCTGCTTTTCTAATCATATCGATGTCAGCAAACACTTTCCCCGGCGGTCCTTCGGTGATTATCCTGCCATTGCTCATAATGACTACCCTGTCGGAGAATAATGGCACCAGCTCAACATCATGGGTAGCCATTATCATAGCAGTTCCGCTCTCTTTATTCAGCTTCCGGAGCAAACGCATAATTGAACTGACACCCCGGGGGTCCAGACTGCTTGTTGGTTCATCTAATAGAATTGTTTTCGGCGCCATAGCCAGGACACCGGCGATAGCTACCCGCCTTTTTTGGCCGAAGCTTAATGTGTGAATGGCTTTGTCGGGCAGCCCAGCGCCACCTACCAATTGCAGTACCTCGTCAGTCGTCCGTGCTACCTCATCAGGCTTTAGCCCCATGTTCACGACTCCAAAGGCGACATCCTGTCTCACGGTAGCGCCAAAAAGCTGGTCGTTAGGGTCTTGAAAGACCATTCCCACCTGCTTAAAAATCTCCTCATCCTTATAGGAACGAAGCTCTTTACCATTCAGAAAGACCCTGCCCGATGATGGTTTTAACAAGCCATTGAGGTGCTTCAACAGTGTGGTCTTCCCGCATCCATTAGCCCCTAACAACGCTAAGAATTCGCCATCCCTCAACTCCAGATTGATTTCACGTAGCGCCGGTGTACAACCGTCATAACTAAAGGACAAAGCTTCAGTTTTTATCATGCCTGCACCTGTCCGATAAGATAGAGAATCGCCAGAATGGCGCTTAAACAAACGGCAGCTACGAAATCCCTCCGGCCAAAGTGCTCGGTATAAGCGATTGTCATAGTGCCGGTGTAACCTCTCGCTATCATCGCCTCGAAGACTCTCTCGGCCCGGTCATAGGCGCGCAGAATGAGACTGCCGCCCAGTATGCTCAGAGACCTCATGCTCCGCCGCCAGTTGTAATAGCCCAGGCGGACTCTCTGCGCATCTCTGATGGTTATGATTTCCTCAAGGAGAACAAAGATGTAGCGATATACCAGAAGTGTGAGTTCAATGAAGATTTTCGGCACTCTAAACCAGGCGGCTGCCAGAAGCAGCTTATTAGCCGGGGTAGACATACTCAGAAATATTATCAGCGATACACCACCGATGACGCGAGACATGATTAGCAGACCGCGAGCCAGACCCTCTTCATAACCCACCAGGTTGAATCCCCAAAACGGAATAATAAACAAAGCGGTGGTGCCGTAGAAGAATATCTGTGTAATCACTACCACACCGGCCATAACCAGGGGCATGGCCAGTCTTAGCACGAGTAGTCTTGATGGTATCCCGATAGCGATTAGAGCAGCCAAACAAAAGAGGGCGATGGCCAGGGGAGTATAGACGGTTGGCGACAAAAGGTTAATCACCAGGGCAATGACGGTAAAAGCTACCTTGGTCCGTGCTTCTATCCCGGTCACCAAATTCTCTTTATGAGCAAAGGAATCGGAAAAAATGTGGCTACTATCAAACATCTCTTGCCCGTACCAGCCAGCCGAATATCAACTCAGCCGGTGACTCTTCCCCCTTCATCTTTTTCGACTATAAGCCTTCTCCAGTAGTAGCCGGCGACAAATCCACCCACAGCCCCACCCAAGGCGAAAACAAAGAGCAACAGGTCACCCTGGTCAGTGTTTATGAGAGGCGCCCTTGCCTCCCTGCCGGCATCGGCAGCATATTTCTCTATGACGGTAACGTCGACCCCTCCCCACGGACCCTCGGCTCCCTCAGGGACTCCCGGTGATAGGACGAGCCATCCCCAGATTGCCAGAGCCACGATGACGACCACGATACCGGTTGTGATTATCTTGCCTGAACTTTTCATTTACTGCCTCCTTCTATCGCGCTGGGCACCGGCTTGAAAACGTTTGGTATTATGCGGGATAACAGCTCGGGACGGCGCTGGTAGACGAGTGTTACCACTCCGCCGGTGAACAGTCCTTCCAGAATACCCAGGGGCAACTGAGTGGGTGCAAAGGCTACGGTAATAGCTCCGAACATGCCCCATAGCGAGCCGGCACCGTGCAAAGCCGAGGCTAACTCAAAGGAGGTAGTGGCATACGTTGCCCAGTCACCAAAGAGTCCGGCGGCGAAAGCAGCCACAAATATCGTGGCATTGAGCTTTCTGAACACGACAAAGGCACCAAAGCCGACGAAAGAGCCGACAAGAGCCATAGAGACGATGTTAGCCCCCCAGGTGCTTATGCCACCGTGTGCCAGAAACAGCGCCTGGATGAGAAGCGCCACCGCCCCCAGAACGGTGCTGATAAAAGGCCCCACCAGAATGGCACCCAGGGGAGTACCGACGGGGTGGGAACAGCTCCCCGTAACCGGCACCGGGACCGGGAAAACTGAAACAAGGAAGATGGCCGCCCCGGCTATGCCGAGAAGGGGCATTATCCCCCTAACCTCTCTGGTCTTCCTTCTGATGATAAGAATGCCGATGACCACGAACAGAATCGCCGGCACATACCACACCGCCGCCCAGTTCGCTGGTAGAATCCCCTCGGCGATGTGCATGGCATATACCGGTGCGGGGTACAGGAATAGTAAGCCGAGGGCAAGCGCCAGCGCTAAAGCAATATGAGTACGGAACCAGTGGGCTCCCTTGTTTAGCATCTCAGTATACCTCCTTCTTTTGCAGGTTACCTGTCATGCCCGTTTCTTTCCACGGCAATCTTTAGCAGCGCATTAACTGCCGCCACTGCCATGGCACTTCCGCCGCGAGTTCCCACTACCGTGATATGGGGTATATTTCTTTTCCTTAACTCATCCTTCGATTCTTTCGCTTTCACAAAACCAACCGGCATTCCCACCACGAGAGCCGGTTTGATACCTTTATGGTCAACAAGGTCAAGCAGAGCCAGGAGAGCCGTGGGCGCATTGCCGATGGCTACGATGGCACCGTTAAACCGCTCTCCTAAATTCCGCATTGCTGCCGCCGTACGGGTAATATTCTGCTCCTTTGCCTGTTCCAGTCCATTGGTTTCATCCATGGCGCAGGAGAGAGAACATCCGCACGCCTCAACCAGACGGTCATTGATGCCGGTAGCCACCATGCGAACATCAGTAAAAATAGGACTGCCCTTAGCGATAGCGATAAGGGCACTGGAAATGGCCGACGGGCTGAATTCTATCAACTGGGCAACCTCCGGGTCTCCACTGGCATGAACCACGCGTTTGGTTACCTCTCGTTCCGCCGCAGTCATGTTCGGCGCCGGAGGAAGTAATCCCTCAACAATCTTCATGCTTTCCTGCTCGATGTTCCCGGGGGAGATTGGAGCAAGATGGGCATGTGGCCACAGCGCCGGGTCAGCCTCCTCTATACGTTTTACCGTGCGACTGATGTAATGTTCTTCCAATCCCAGCGGATTGGCCAGAATAAATTGTCTCTCCGGATAGGCGCACTCGAACTCCTCGATAATTTTAGGGATTTCCTCGGTGATGTGGCGTCCCGAGAAAAGAAAGTACGGTACTATTATTATCCGATGCACCCCCCATACTATCAGTGTCTTCATGGCTTCCTGCAGCGTGGGGCGATTAAACTGGAGGGCCGCCCCGATAACTTCTACTCCCGGGGGTAAGAGGTGCCTTACACCCTCGGTAACCCTTCTCAAGGTCTCGGGTACCTCTATTACGCCCCGCACGCCACGGCTGCCATGGCAGAGGATGATTACTCCTGTTTGCCCCATATTACACAACCCTACCTGATATTATTCAAGTCTGGTTGATAGTATACAAGCATAGATACTGCCTGTCAATGATTTAGGGGCTTGATTTTTGCTCCGTTTTTGGAGACGGGGAGGTAATAAAAAGGGATTATACCATGCTATTGTTCAGGCGCAAGTCTATAAGTTCGTAGTGAAGCTCGTCCTCTTGCAGTCTCCTAATCAGTCCGGGGATGGCATCCTCAGTGCAGGCGATAATGAAAGATAAGCCGCATTTAGCCGCCTCGATGGCTGCCTCCGTAACGCCGTAAAGGTAGCGCGGCTCAATACCTATCCGTCTTAGCGAAATCAAAGCCTCGATGCCAATAGCTCCAACCTGCTGACTGTTGGTAACCCGGGCTTGCAGTAGTTCGACATCAACCTGCCTTGACCCGCCCTTTTGAATGTGAGGCACCTGCAGGATAGTTATCCTGCCTCTCACCAGTTCCACCAATCCTTCGATGTCGGTGACATCTATATCCTCACCCTGACTGGCGCTTGATACCGCCATACCTCTGGCACCACCGTCTGTCTGGCTGGTAGCAAACAGCAATCCGTCCTTCATCTTGAGCCCTACGGCCTGCCCTCGATTAATATCACACTCAGCTACGGCGGCGCATACGGTAATGCTGGTAACTGCCTGTTCCACCAGAGAAGCATAGCTGCGGAGCTCTCTAAGCACCTTGAGCATCCAGTTGACTCCTTTAGCGCTTACTCTATAGTGATAGCGACCCTCTGAGACAACCAGGTCATCCTTCATCAATTGATGAATATAGTCTGATATCGCTTGTGGCGTAACACCCAGCTTTACGGCGATGCTCTTTTGCCGAATACCGGGGCCGGAAGCGGCAATTTCAACCAGTATCTGGAATCTGGTGGCGGAATTCTTATTTTGCAGTATCTCTATCATGACTCAGCACAACCTTTGGGTAATCAAGTATACTTTCTTTACAATTATAGCAAGTTTTACTCCATGAATACACCGGTAGGACTCAGACTACACACCGGAGGGGAATCTTATAGCAGATATTTGACCCTGATTTTCTTAAACTCTCTGGTGCTGAATAACTGTATATAATCCGTAAGCCCTATTTCACAGGAGGCTCTAGCCATTATTTCCCGGCAAACCTCCCAGCTGTGACTATGAATCATAGTAAAAAGGTTATACTGCCACTGGGGGTTGGTCTTTCTTTCATAGCAATGGCTTACCTCTGTAAAGGAGGATAACTTTTCGCCCGCCGCATCGACTATGGCTTTGGGAGCGTTCCAGCAAGTCAGCGCATTGGCCTTAAAACCAGCTCTGCGGTGATTCACTGCGGCTCCATAACGCCGCATTATGCCCCGCCGCAAGAGACCCCTGATATGGGTCAGAAAAGCCCTCTCCGACATGCTCAGCCTGTCTGCCATATCTGCGAAGGGGCGAGGGCAAAGTGGCAGATCCTGCTGAGACTCATTTACCACCACCCTATCGGTCGGAGACAGCGCCGCCCTTGGCTGGATGCCACGGCTATAATGCTTCTTTGATGCCTGGACAGTACCACCCACATTAAAATAGGCGCCGATTTTAAACAACTTTAAAGTGGGCAAAGAAAAGGCTGTCTCCGCACTTATGGCATCACCCAATCGCTGCCATTCCGCCTCCAGCTTGGACTCAGATGGCATGGATAAGGTGAACCACAGGTTGATATCACAATCTCTTTCATAGGCATGGCTGATACCTGGATGAGCCTGGAGAAGTGAACCGGCCTTCTCCATCTGGGCATGAGAGACTTTCATGGCCACCAGAGTAGTATGAAAACCCAGTCTTCTGGCATCATACACCGGGCTTATCTGCCTTACGATTCCCTTGGTTTTCAAGCCCTGAACACGCTGCATAACTTCTTCGGCGCCAATGCCCAATCTTTGCCCCAGATGCGCAAAGGGTTCCTCGGTCAGTGGAAATTCCACCTGCAGTAATCCGAGCAGGTTTTGGTCAGCTGTGTCTATATTATACATCTTCCTAATACGGTATCCCTTCTGGCTCATATACACAGTATGGCTCGGCTTCCAGGTAATCCCCGGTGGCTTCATACGCCCGAGCCCGGCAGCCGCCGCATATCCGTTTATATCCACACGCCCCGCATTTCCCCTTGAGATTGGCAAGGTTCCTCAACTCCTTAAACAAAGGCGAGTCGTACCATATCTCTCCGAAAGGCCCTTCTTTTACGTTACCGGCCACCACATCCAGATAGCCGCACCCCTGCACTTCTCCCCGATGGGAAACGAAGCAGAAACCCGTTCCAGCAAGGCACCCGCGGGTGATTCTTTGCATCGGTCGGCGGCTAGCCAAAGGCTCTGCCAGAGAATCCCGCCTTTGTCTGGCTATCCTCATATAATGAGGGGCATCAGTAGGCTTCAGGAAGAATCCGTCCTCCATCTCCATCTGCCTGTCGTATATCCAGTTCAGCGTCTCTTCGTATTGCCACGGTGAAAGTTCCTCACTCTCAAGGCTCTTGCCGCGCCCGGTAGGCACCAGCAGGAAAGGGTGGAAAGCCACTGCTCCCACCTCCAGAGAGAGGTCCAGCAAGTTGGCCAGATATTTGACATTCAACCTGGTTATGGTGCTATTAACCTGCACTTCAATTCCGGCGCGACGAGCATGGGCAATACCATCAATGGCCATCTGAAAAGCACCCTTTCTGCCACGAAAGTCATCCTGAAGCTCAGGAGAAGGAAAGTCTATGCTCACTGCCAGGCGAGATAGCAGGACAGCCTTCAGTTTGGAGGCTAATTTCTCGGAAACCAGTGTACCGTTAGAGCCCATAACCACCCTGAGCCCCTTACCAACCGCATACTCAGCTATTTCCAGAACGTCCGGTCGCACCAGAGGCTCGCCACCGGTCAGAATAATGATGGGCTTCCCTACTTTGACTATTTCGTCGACAAGATGGAAGCATTCACGGATGGAGAGCTCACCTTCATACGGTTCACTTTCCGCCGAGGCACGGCAGTGAGCACAGGAGAGGTTACAACTACGCGTAACCTCCCAGGCAACCAGGTGTAAGCTTGGCTCAATGATGTCTTTCACGCCGTGTGCCATTTCAGAATTGCTACTGTTGCTCATCCGATTCCAATCTCTTCATCAGTAAGGTAGCAGGCCGGGTCATCCGCCCAGATGTCACCATACACGGCTTGAGCACGCACCCGCAGATTGCCGTTGCATATGTCCAGATAGCCGCAGCGGGCGCAGCGCCCCTTGAGCAGCTTTTTCCGTTTCTTCAGTCCTCCCATTACGGGGTCTGAAGTGTCTGTCCAGATATCACCAAATTTGCGTTTAAGAACGTTACCCGGTGAGTAGTGCCACCAGAACTGGTCCGGGTGCACGTTGCCGGCATGGTCTACGGCACCAATCCTCATGCCGGAGTTGTTGCCGCCGTTTCTTCGCAGCAGTTCGAGCACATCGTAGGCGCGCTGGGGATTCTTTTCCTTCAATTTGAGATAGAGATGTACGCCATCAGCGTGATTGGCAACGGTGAGAACCTCCTTGGGCAAACCGCGCCGGTATAAGTCCATTGTATGCTCACAAATGGTATCCACCACCTGTCTCGTTTGAGAGTGATTAATATCTTCCTCGATGAGATTGCTGCCTCTACCGGAATAGGCGAGGTGATAGAAGCAGAGCCGACTTACGCCCTCGTCTTCAGCTAATCGAAAAATGGCAGGGACTTCCCGGTAATTAAAACGGGTAATGGTAAAGCGGAGAGACACTCTCAGGCCATGATTGATACAGTTTCTAATACCCTCAACGGCTGCCCCGTAAGAGCCCAGCTTACCCCTGAAAGAGTCATTTGTGGACTCCATGCCATCCAGACTTATACCTATCTCGGCAAACCCAACTCCGCTCAGTTTCCTGGCCACATCGCTTGTTATCAGGGTGCCGTTAGATGAAAGGGCAACTCGTATCCCGCGCTCAACGGCCAACTGCGATAACTCGAACAGGTCGCTCCTGAGCAAAGGCTCACCACCTGAAAATAAGATAACGGGGACACCGAAGCCGGCCAGGTCGCCTATGAAAGCCTTTGCGGAGGCCGTATCCATTGCTGTCGGAGATTCCGCCTCGTTGGCGGAGGCATAGCAGTGGGCACAATGCAGGTTGCACTGGCTGGTGCAGTTCCAGACAACCACGGGGGAAGTATTGGACACCCTGATAGCATCAGATGAAGATTCGCCGTAGCGGAGGCTATCTCCCGGACTATGGGTGCCGCATAGAAGGCGCGAAATAGATATCATAGGGGATCATCCCCTTTCCTGGCAGGGGGAGCACTGCTATATTGCTGATGCGTGGCCACCAGAGCGACCAGAGCTTCATCCATCGCCCGGGCCACCAGTGGAATAGCCTCAACAATCCCTCTGCTGTGTGCCTCTCGCTTTCTCATAAGATGCGCCGTGGCGTTCATAATCGGGTCGCGATGCAGAATAAAAGCCTCCACGGCATCAGTAAGTGGCAGGCCCAGAACAGCCAGGGTTTGCCCAAATCCCTGGCCTACCTCGCGGGCAAGTTTCAGTGTCTCCTCCCGTTTTGCTGGTTCAGTAATATACATGACAATCGTATTAAGCATGCTACGGCCAAGGTGAGCTAAACGGACCTGCGCCTCTGCATCAAGCCTGCTATACCAATCCCCGGTCATAAGAAACGTGCGGTCAATTTCGCGGTGCAGCTCGCTTGTAGCTTCAAGCTTAGCCACCAGGTCCTTTACACCAAGCACCTTGGGGTATGAGCTCATGAACTTCTTTAACTCTCCCTTGGAGTAACGGCGATGGCCACCAGGCGTGATAAAAGCCTTTATCATGCCCTCATCCGTCCACTGTCGAAGCGCCACTCCACTAACCCCCAGAATACTGGCTGCTTCACCTAAAGTTACTAATGATTGCTCACTCATTGATAAGTAACCCCCATTCTCCCAAGAATCGGAAAATCTACAGAAAACTATAAGAAATTATAATAATCTTATTTTGGCATGTCAAGCTTAACCGGAGGGAGTTTAATCCAGTGAACAAGAAGGCCAAAGCGGAGTTGAGCTTACAGATAAACCGAGTAACTAATTCTGCGGCTCGATAATCACCTTTATAGAGTCCCTGCCCTGGCTAACAAGCTGGAAACCCCGCCCCGTTTCGGCCAAGCCCAGTCGGTGGGTAATCATCTGGGCGACCTGAACCGAACCGGCACGTATCAATTCCAGTGCCACTTCATGGTCGGCTGGACTGCCGGCATAAGAAGTGGTTAGCGTTATGTCGTTACGAAAGAAAAGCTCGTTGATGGAAATGGGTATGCTAACATCGGGGCCAGTCGGCGCAAAGAAAAGAACCGTTCCACCTCGGGCTACCGAAGCCAGAGCCTGCTCAAAAGCCGAAGTGGCACTGGTACAGACTATCACCTGGTCGGCTAAACGACCCTGGTTCAATTCGCAAAGTCGAGCCGGTGAGTATTCCTGCGCGCTAATAGTATGATCAGCCCCGAACCTTTCGGCTGCCTTCAATCGGTATGGGATTACATCCGTAGCAATTATCCGGCCAGCCCCCGTGGCTCGCGCCAGCAGTACGTGGAGTAATCCTGCCATACCGCTGCCGAGGACTAGTATACTCTGACCCGGCTGCAGCCTTGCCTGCTTCTGTGAGCGGAGAACACAGGCAAGCGGTTCGATAAACGTGGCCATTTCATAGGTAACTTCATCGGGAAGGCGAAAAACTCCGCGGTCGACATTTATGGCTGGCAGCCGCACGTATTCGGCAAAACCGCCGGGGTCGAAATTGGTGCGGCGTAGCGTGTCGCAGATGGTGTGATGGCCGCTGAGACAGTAATGACAGGTGTTGCAGGGAACGTGATGCGCTGCCGTTACCCGGTCCCCTTCCTTGTATTGGGTTACCCCTTCACCTACGGCAACAATTTGCCCACCAATTTCATGGCCGAGTACCAGAGGCGCCCGGTCCAGGCGATACCATTCCATCACGTCACTGCCACAGATACCACTTGCCTCAATGCGCACCAGCAGCTCACCGGGGCCTATTGGGGGGGTGGGGACCTCCTCAAGACGCACATCCCGATTGTTATACCACATGGCGACACGCATGTTATTTTTTCTTTTCTTCCTCATATATTTCCTGAGCCTCTTGAGGAGTAGCGTTCTGGTGAATAATAGCCCTTATGGCTTTAATCATGGCTACCGGGAACTCATTTTGCCAGATGTTGCGACCTAAATTAACGCCAATAGCCCCCTTCTGCATGCCATCGTGGACAAACTCAAATACCCCGAGTTCAGTTTCAACCCGGGGTCCACCCGCCATTACCACCGGGACAGGGCAACCGCGGACTACCTTATCGAATTCCTCGCACCAGTAAGTTTTCACCAGTCGGGACCCCAACTCGGCGGCTATACGGCTGGCTAAAGCCAGGTAGCGGGCATCCCGTTTTTCCAGCTCCTTACCCACAGCGGTCACTGCCATTACCGGTATGCCATACTTTTCACCCTCATCAACCAGCTTCGACAGGTTTAACAAGGACTCTTTCTCATAATCACTACCTACAAATATAGAGATACCCACCGCCGAAGCGTTAAGACGAATCGCCTCCTCCATAGAGGTGGTTAAGCCTTCGTTTGCCAGGTCTTTGCCTATAACGCTCGTTCCGCCGGACACCCTGAGAATGATTGGCCTGGTGTTATCCGGGTCTATCGATGAACGCAAGACCCCGCGGGTTATAAAAAGAGCATCGGCATAAGGCATAAGAGGCTCACAGGTCTTACGCGGTTCCTCCAAATTTCTGGTGGGACCCTGAAAGTAACCGTGGTCCACCGGCAAGAACAGGCAGTGCCCATCCTGCTGGATTAGCTGCGCCATGCGATTAGCCATTCCCCATTCCATAATATGCAAACCTCCTGATACTAATAATTCAAGTGCCTATGAACACGGAACAAACTGAATTAAGCCGGCAGCGATATTGATTCTATGTAGCACCCGACTTCCTCAACCCATCTATCTCCTGAGCGGTCATGCCTAATAGCCCTTTTAAGACCTCCCCCGTATGCTCCCCTAAATCGGGAGAAGCCTGCTCTATTTTACCGGGGGTTCTGGATAACCTGACAGGCGTATTCACCACTTTGAAATCGCCTGCCTGGGGGTGATGCACCTCAACAATCATCTCCCTGGCAGCTACCTGGGAATCGGCAGCCACCTTATCAATACTATTGACCGGGCCACATGGAATCCCTAATGCTTCGAACTCTCTCAGCCACTCCTCCACTGTCCTGGCCTTCATTGCCTCGTTCATGATTGGCTCCAGCACTTCATAGTTCTGGGTGCGCAACCAGCCAGTCTGGAATCTATCGTCGTCGATTATATCCAGCCGACCGATGGCGGAACAGAATAGTGGCCACTGGTCCTGAGCGCCACCCATGGTGGCTACCGCAATATAGCCATCCCTGGCCGGAAAAACCTGAAACGGGGTAAAAACAGGATGCCGCGTGCCCAGAGGCTGGGGCACCTCCCCGGTAGCCAGATAACGCACGAGGGCATTTTCCTGTATGGCTAGCTGGCAGTCGAGCATGCTTATATCAATCATCTGCCCCTGACCGCTTACCAGGCGTTCCCGGAAAGCTGCCAGGATGGCAACCGCCAAAAAGAGCCCGGCAGCGATATCGCCCAATGATACGCCTGGCCTCACCGGCGGCCCGCCGGGTTCCCCGGTAATACTGATGATGCCGCCCATAGCCTGGACGATGACATCAAAAGCCGGTTTATTGGCGTAAGGCCCGGTCTGCCCAAAACCGGAGCAGGCAGCGTAGATTAGCTGCGGATTATGCTGCTTCAAGGTGTCATAGTCAAGACCCAGTTTCCCCATCGTCCCCGGCACAAAATTCTCCGCCACAATGTCAACCTGCTTTACCAGCTTCAAAAATACGTCCCTGCCCTGCTCCGAGGTCAGATTAAGGGTAATGCTCTTTTTGCCACGGTTAAGGCTGAGGAAGTAAGTGCTTAATCCATTGACATGTGGGCCATTACCTCTGGCGATGTCACCCACCTGTGGCCTCTCTACTTTGATTACCTCAGCCCCGAGGTCGCTGAGCACCATAGTAGCGAAGGGACCGGACAACACCCAGGTGAGGTCAAGAACCCTAATTCCTTCAAGTGGTCCAGGCATGTCTCTCCCACCCTGAATACGTATAATCTTCCAGCGCTGAGTCAGTAAGCATCGACTTCAATAATTACCGCCTCCAGTAAAGGCTGGTAACTGCAATATAGCGTAGATGCAGCCTACTTTCAAACAGCCTCATTTTTTCTGCGCCATTCAGCCACCGGTATGGCATTGTCCAATCTTTCCTGGCGCAGTTCAGCACGCGCTTTTTCCGTGGCTTCCCAATTCACTCCCAGGTTATCGGCGGCAAGAACTACCCCATATATCTTGCGGGCCACAGCAACGGAGGTTGCCAGGTTCTTCACATCCTCAACCACTCTTTCCGGCTCGCGGTCCAGGGGGTCACCATACCCACCGCCGCCGACCTGACGCCAGATTAATAAGTCATGTTCCTTAAGCGAAGGCCGTAAAAAGTTATTTGGCGGATCGACGATTTCTCCTCCCAAGGCCTTGACGTCCTCAAAGCTGCCGGGAGAACAAGACTTTTTCAGCCATTGCGGCAATTCCGAATCCACCGCCAGGCGAGACTCTACCACGGCTGAAGGATATCCCCCGAACATTCCCCAATTCGCCGGGGTTCTCCTGCCGGTGCCTTTTATTCCCAGGTTCAGCTGGTTTGTGCCGTGTATCATATATATCATCTGCGGCCCCATTCCTCCACGGAACTTACCGAATCCACTCGAGTCTGTAGCCTGTGTACGACCCAGACAAAGGAACGGGGAACTCATTTCTATAATTTCCTCATCGGCAATATTTGACTGGGGATTCATCATATTGCCACCGGTATCAACCCCATCTCTACAGGGCGTCGCTCCAAGACCGGTAGCGAAACTGTGCAAAACCTGACCCACCGCTCGATTACCGGACTGATTGATGGATTCAAAGTAGGGGTGAGGGCCACTGGTCCCCCTCCACGCCGAGTTAACATCCTCAATCACACCCGCGGCAAACTGCATCTTGGCAATGCATTCATGCGCCGCCTCCTGTATCATACAACCGGTGGAAAACACCGCCGTACCACAGGCAGCCGGGTATCTACAGTTAACCACCGTATCTTCAGGAGCGATAACCTTCACCGGAGCCAGCATCCCCTGGTTCCAGGGAACATCCCAGAACAGCTGGCTGCAAAGCACCACAAACAGGCTGCCATTAGTAGCCGGGAAGGTGCTGTTCAGGGATCCCTCAACCTGCGGACTTGAACCGGTAAAGTCGAAGCAAATTTCGTCCTCTTCCTTGGTCATGGTACAGGTCACCTTGTAGGGACTATCTTTAAAACCGGTGGTATCGGCATACAAGCGGGAGCGCCATACACCGTCCGGGAAGCCTCTCAGTTTATGACGGGCCATTCTCTCCGAATCGGCGATAATTTTATGGCTCGCAGCTTCCACAAAATCCAGGCCAAATCCTTCCAGAAGCTGAAGATACCTCGCCGCACATACATTGTTGGCCGCTATCCTGGCATTTATATCCATACCAACGAAATGCGGGTCTCTGGTTTGCTCCGTTATGGTGTTGAATACATCCGGTCGCATTCTGCCCTTTTCTACGATTTTCAGGCCATGAATCCTTATGCCTTCCTGATATATGTTGCTCATGCCTCCCCCGGACCCTGCCGGCATCGATGCCCCGGTTTCGCCGGTGTGCATTATGGCGCCTGTCCAGGCAACTCTCCTTCCCCCGTGGAAGATAGGCTTTATCACCACCATATCCGCGGTATGCTGCCCGCTTATATACGGGTCATTGAAAAACAACTGGTCACCGTCGTGGATACCGGGATCATTCTCGTATAACTCAATCGCCTTATAAATAAAGTCCCGTGTGCTCTGTCCGTGTAACAGTATGCCGGCGGCAACCAGTATCGGCGTCCCATCGGCCAGATGCAGCGAGCAAGAGGTTTCCCCACCTTCGACTACCACCGGCGACCCGGAGACCATCCCGATGGCAATCCTTCCCTCCTCCATAATGTTGAAAAGTCGGTGGCAAAACACCTCGTATCTGACCGGGTCAATCTCATTACTCATTCTAAGTTACCCCCATGTTGACTCGTTCTCTAGCTTTTAATCTGGATATCCCAAACAATGGGTTCGTCACTGTCCAGCTGAGGACAAAATAAATCGACTTCTAAGAGTGTCCCGCAACCCGGGCAGATGAATTCGTGATAGCGGGTAAACATCGGCTCGCCTGATATCGGCGTCCTGAGCGGGACGTCATCAAGGCTCCTCTCCCACAAAAGGGCATGTTCCTTATAGTTCTCCCGGGCATCGCAGAACTCGTGCCCGCATTTAAT
>JAHJRU010000150.1 GCA_018830745.1 Chloroflexota bacterium | reverse complement strand
TCGCCCGCCGCATACAGTCCAGGAACTTCCGTCTCACATCTAGTGTTCACCGGTACCTCGCCCCACTGGTTGAGTTTAACCAGGCCACTGACCGCCCCGGCATTGGGTTCCAGTCCAATCTCAATGAAGACCCCGGTAACATCCAGCCGCTTGGTCTTGCCACCCTTGTCCTTGATTACCATTCCCTCGACCAACTCTTTGCCCTCAATCTTCTCCGTCTGATATTCAGTATAGACGGTCAGGTTTTGAGCATCTTTAAATTTGTCAATAAGAATGGCGTCTCCGGTCAACGGGGTTAGCGAGACCAGGTCCACATGCTCGGCTATCTTCACCATATCCAGCACCGCCTCCAGCGCCGAGTTACCCCCCCCCACCACGGCCACCCTCTGGCCGGCAAATACGGGGCCGTCACAGGTGGCACAATATGTCACGCCACGACCGGCCAACTCCGCTTCTCCGGGGACGTTCAGCTTGCGGGGTTTCTTGCCGGTGGCGAATACCACTGCCCTTGATTGATACCTGTCCCCACTATCAGTTATAGCCTCAAAACCACCCTCAATCTTCTCCAGCCGGGAGACCTTCTCGCCGATTTTCTGGTCTACGGGATACTGATCCACCTGTGTTTGAAATTTGTCTATCAGCTCCGGTCCTTCAACGAACTGGTAACCAAGGTAGTTCTCAATACCCATGGTGGTATTTATCTGCCCGCCAATATCACCGCTAATCAGCAAGGTCTTTAGCTGCTTGCGCGCGGCATAGACAGTGGCGGCCAGGCCAGCCGGCCCCCCGCCGATTATCATCAAATCGTACATGGCTGCCCCCCGATACTGCAGAATTATTTACGGCCTACCCAAGAAGGCTATTTGGCTAGTAGCTCGTCCAGCTTACCCTGGTTGAAACCAACCATGAGCTCGCCATCCACGATAATCACCGGCACGCCCATCTGCTTGGATTTCTGAATCATTTCCTGGGCTTTCTCCCGGTCCTTAGCCACATCGTATTCGGTATATTTTATCTCTTTCTTCGAAAGATACTCTTTCGCTCGCTTACAATACGGTCAGGTGGGTGTTGAATAGATAACCACTTCTTTATCAGCCATGCAATACCTCCATTCTAAATCTGTGAGGCGCCCCTAGCCTGCCGCTTCAACGCTGTCGCCCACTATCGGGTTCCCACAGGTCGGACAGCTGGCTAACATCGGCACCTGGCAACCGGGGCACAACCCTGGCGCTTTGGATTCATACCCGCACTGCGGACAGATAAATTTGATATTCTCCATAGTTATCACCCCCATATCTTCTAGTATTATATCGCCTGTGCAAGTTGTCAAGGGTTATACTAACCAGCATCATGCTGCACCCAAACTACCCCGTGGCTATGCTATACTTTTATATAGACGGAGCCTGAATATGAAGCATAATGACTTTAACCTCCACGCTAATTCCCAGACGACCGCCATGGGCATCATGCCCCATACGGACGTGGATAAGGCATTGGAATTGACCCTTGGCATGGACATCCCTTTCTGGCCCCAGCTACCGCATAATAGCTTTTATGAGGACATGTATGCCCAGAGCTCGGAGAACTTTCCCGGGATAATAGTCGACCCCGAAGAGGAAAAAATCAGCTTCGATAACGCCAGGTTTGAACTGGAGTTAGGTGACTACTCCCTGCGGATGAACAAGCCGGATACCTACGCCCTGAGCCCTAAATACTCCGCGGTATACCACCGGTTCCTGGACCAGGACCTCCAGGGCTATGCCGCCATCCGGGGGCAGGTAACCGGACCGGTCAGCTTCGGGTTTCGCGTCACCGATGAAGAATCTCGCCCCATTATCTACCAGGAAGGGGTCAGGGCTCTTATCTTCGACTTCTTTCAGAGGAAAGCCGACCACCAGTACCGGGAACTGAAGGAGAAGAACCGCAATGCCTTTGTCTGGCTCGATGAGCCCGGCCTGGGGTGGGTCTTCAGCGGTATGACCGGCTATAATGATATCCAGGCGAAGCAGGATTACCGCGACTTCCTGGCCGGTTTCGAGGGACCCCGAGCCCTTCACCTCTGCGCCAATGTTAACCTGCCATATCTCCTGGGACTCGGCATTGAGCTGCTGTCTTTTGACGCCTACCAGCTGCAGCTTATGCCCAAGGACTACACCGATGCCGTAGCCAATTTCTTAAAAGATGGCGGCATTATCGCCTGGGGCATTGTGCCCACCAACTCAGAAAACCTCGACCAGGAAACACCGGAAACCCTGGCCAACTTACTGCTAAGCTACTGGGAAGTGGTATCCGGGAACACCGGGTTATCCGCTAAGGCAATTGCCGAACAGTCCCTGATTGCCCCGGCGAGATGCTGCCTGAAGAACGCCGGGAAGGTTGGGGCTAATAGCGAGTCGGCTACCTGCGCCATCCAGAGCAATACCAGTTCCACGGTGGAAGAACAGCTGGTGGAGAAGGCTTTCGGCTATTTGACCAGCGTTTCCGGAATCCTGAAGGATAAATTTAACTTATGAGTTCAATCCGGCGAACTCAGCTTATGCCCCCATGTTTCAAGTAAAAAATATTGACATCAGCAGGATAGGGGACTAGAATTCCTATACCCGAATTTCTTGTGATAAAACCCTGAAAATGTGAGATAAAAGTCGCATACAACCACCGCCCACTTAAACAATACTTTATAAAGAAATAGAACTTCAGCACCCTGGAGGAAACGAGCCAATGACAACGGAACAGGATAAAGCTCTAGCGGCAGTTAAGATGGCCATCCAGATGGAGACCGATGGCAAGGAGTTCTATCTGAAAGCCGGCGAGGCGAGCGGCAACGAGTTGGGTAAAAAGCTGTTGACCCAGCTGGCCGCCGAGGAGGATATTCACCGGCGGAAATTCGTCCAGATTTTCGAGACGATACGCGCTCAAGAAGGCTGGC